>CAMDKB010000149.1 GCA_945901195.1 Rhizobium sp. Q54 | reverse complement strand
AAGCCGCCAGGAATGGCGCCAGCCAAACCTCCAGATCGCCACGCCAGTCCTCTGCCATCGCCAGCCTCCCATAAAGCTGGCTCCCCATGAATCAGGAAAATCGCTCCTTGGGAATCGAGAAATCACATTTCTACCAAAGTAGTGCTAGTGCGAACAGAGGAAGGCCGCATGTTTAACACGCGAGCGCTTCGACCGGCGACGTAGTGGAGAGTTGTGCGAGTTCATGAAATGACCTCCCAATGAACCATTTTCTCGCCCGCAACCGGCACGCGGAAGGTCGCAAGTTGTTTCATGACGAGCGAACCGACATAAGCGGTCTTTAAATCTGGCCCCCCAAACGCGATGCTCGTCGGAAGCTTCCAGGCTTTGCCTTTCGCGTCTTCGAACACGCAATGATGGACGCCTTCCGGCGTCAACACGTGCAGGCTGTTGCGGCTGATTTCGGTGATCCAGACATTGCCTTCACTGTCGAAAGCGATCCCGTCCACGAGCGCGCCTGCAAACAGGTTTGCGGGGCCAAACACCTCGCTTGCACCCAGCGATCCATCGGCCTTGATGGGAAAGCGCAGGATGCGTCCGAGCGCCGTTTCCGCCGCATAGAGAAAGCGGCCCGCCCGGTCGACGCGTACTTCATTGGTAAAATTGATCCCCTCGGCGGCCACACTGACCTGGCCGTTCTGCATCAGCAAGATCGAACCGTCGCCTTGTGGATTGCGGGCGGCGTGACCGATTTCCTTCTTTCGCGTGGAGATCGTGATCCAGATCCGGTCGGCAGTTGGATCAGCAAGCACAAAATTCACGGCGCCGGGGCTGGCGTCATGAAGAACCGAGGAGACGCCGTCACGATTGAGCTTTTCAAGACAGCAGGTTTCCATGTTGGCAACCAGCAAGGCCCCATCGCGTGTCATCGCAATCCCATTGGGTGAGCCCTTGAGCGATCCGATCAATGTCTGCCGCCCACCGGGGTCGCGTTGTGTCACGCCGCCGCGATTGTCGGACACCCAGAGGGTCCCGTCCGCTTGCGCCAAAACACATTCTGGCCGGCTGAAATCATGTCCAACAAAGCTGATATCGCCCGCTTCCAATTTAAAGGATTCAATTCCCATGACTTTTCCCCCTGATTACTTGAGATTAAGTTTGCCGCCGAAACACGCCAGCGTCGATCAAAATCTTTGCAGGGAAACAACAAGACAGCGGAAAATCAGAGCCCTAATGGGGAAATCAAAACCCCAGCTTCCAGCCGACAGAAGCCTTGTCCTTTGTGCCATTTGCGAAAATATCGCCCCTGTTCTCACCGGGGGAGCCAAGCCAGAGGCCATTGCCGGGCTTGATACGCAGGACAACTGCGCCGCCAGGCAGCGGATACGCGTTTCCGCGCGTGTCGGGCTTCCGGGAGATTTCAGGAACGGGCAATGCCGGTTCGACATAGTCTCCGATCTGGTGCTCATCTTCGGCGCGGCAAGCTTCGCAAACACTTTCCCCCGCCGCTGCAGCAACTGCAGGCAGAAGCAAGAAGGCAATCAGGAGCGGCGCAAATCTGGACATGAATATTTTCATGCCCAACGGATCAGGCGAAATCATGGCAATTTGCGCCCCACAGCCCCTCCCTCTGCAACACGGTAGCCAGCAGTGAAAAAGTAGGAGACGCGGGAAATCTTGTGTATAGACCTTGGCTTTGCTGGACCGTCCACGACAGTCCTGCCTCTTGAGAGGAGACAGTCAACAGCATGCATGTACTGCGACTGGTGCTGGTCGGAATTGCCATAGGGCTCGCCATCATTCTGGGCGTGCGCTTTATTGGAAATCCCATTGGTACGATCCAGACTGCGGTCCGGCGCGAAGTGGCCCCTCCCCCGGCGGCAACCTCTCTGACGCCCGAACAAGCCCGCAGCGCGGTTGAGGCCCGGCTCAAAACAGCCAGCGAATTCATGCGCTTTTTCAAGACTGTCGAAGCAGAATTTCCAAACGATTATGAAAAGATGATCGGCAATTTTTCAGTGCGCGCGCAGGCCGGCGGCGTCCAGTCACCCGACATCTACCTCGTCGAAATACTTCGCAGCTTGCGTCAAAGCCACGGCATGCTCGCCTCGCGGGCCTCAGTGGGCATGATCGAGCGCGTGTTCGAATATCAGGCGAAGATCATCAATACGCTGGCCCAGTCGGAACCACAGCTGTGTGCGGATTTCCTCTATGGCAATGCGCCACAGCGTTTCTTCCTGTTTTCCGCGAAGAACCGGCCGCTGATCGCCGCCATGGCCGAAGCCGGCATCGAAGCCATTCTTGATGGCCGCAGTCTGGCAATCGACCGTGCGTCGCCCTCAGACGAGGACTTTACAAATCTGGAGGCGGAGCTTGACAAGAAGGGCCTTGGCAAACCCGAGATCGAGGCCCTGCTTGATGGCAAGACACCCGAGCCGCCGCTTTCGGACGCCACCATGTGCCGCGCTGGCATTCTTTACTTTGAGACCCTGCGCAATCTGCCGCAGGATAGCCGACTGAAAATCTATGCACTCACCATCAAGCTGCTGACACGCGGCTGAAATCCACAGGGAGACAAAAGTGATCGATAAATCCTACGTCGTTGCAATGGCCGCGTATAATGCCTGGCAGAACGAAAGCCTCTATCGCTGCGCAAGCCAGATTGGCGGCGCAGAACGGCGCAAGGATCGCGGCGCATTTTTCAGTTCAATACACGCAACGCTCAACCACATTCTCTGGGCTGATATGTCCTGGATGAGCCGTTTTGCCGGCACACCCGCGCCAACGGTCGCCCCGCCCCAGTCCACGTCGATGTTTTCCAAATTCAGCGAACTACAGACCAAAAGGGTCGAAATGGATGGCGTTATCCAGACCTGGGCGGCCGACCTCGATCCGGAATGGCTGAAGAGCGACCTGCATTGGTTCTCTGGCCTTTTGAAGAAAGATGTCAGCAAGGCCAAATGGATCCTGTTGACCCATTTCTTCAATCACCAGACACACCATCGCGGCCAGGTTCACGCCATGCTGACCGCCGCAGGGACCAAGCCCGACGACACCGATCTGATGCTGATGGATATCTGATACCAAAGCCCGAACTCGCCTCGGCTGTATCGATTGGCCCATGGATCAATCGATACAGCCACAGGTTTAATCGGCCTTCTCCACCTCTTCGCATTTCAGCGGTCCGCGCCATTGGCCATAGCGCCAGGGCGCATACCAGTGCGCATTCTGCGGCAATGTTTCGGAAACCGGATCATAGCCTGCGGTTCCCCAAGGGCCGCAGCGGCAGATGCGCGAGACGCCGACCCAGCCCCCTGCCCAGACTCCATGCCGCTGAATGGCCTCATCGGTATAGGAAGAGCAAGTCGGCAGGTGCCGGCAGGTTCTGCCCACCAGCGACGACAGCGTCAGTTGGTAGAAACGGATGAGATAATGCGCGGCGCGGCGAAGCATTCTCAGCTAGTAGCAGAAAACCCGTAAAGCTGCGCAGGATTATCAACCATTACCCGCCTGAGCGCCACGTCATCCGGCAGGAAGCGCTTCAACAGCGAGAGCATATCGGTTTCGCTGGTGTGCCTCGTCTCGGTGACATGCGGCCAATCCGTGGACCAGAGCGTGCGATCAGGCGCGGCTTCATACAACGCTTTGCCAAACGGCACGATGTCATCGAAAGGCGCGCCCTGCGCCGAACGGCGATGCCCGTTCGAGACCATCACCCACCACCCCTCGCCCTTGATGAGATCGAGCGCGAGCTTGAAATGCGGATGATTGATCCCCTGCGCGAAATCCTGCTTCGGCCCAAGGTGATCGATCAACGTTGTCATTTTCGCCTTGCGGACTTCCTGTTCGACATCGGGCAATTCTTCCATGACGAATATTTTGATGATCCAGCCATAGGGCCGGATACGCGCCACGCTGCGATGAAACTCGTCAAAGGACGGCACAAGCCCAAATCGCGATTGAAAATTGAACCGCGCGCCGCGCACGCCCACTTCATGCATGCGCGCAATCGTCTTGTCGTCGATTGTATCGTCGATGATCACAACGCCGCGCGCAGTATCGGGCTTTTCCGTAGCCAGCGTGTCGATCAGGCAGGAATGATCGTTCGTATAGGCCGTCGGCTGCACCGCGACATAGCGCGTGATGCCCAGCGACGCATGCATCTTGCGCAGCGCTTCCAGCGTCCATTCCCGATTGATCTCGTAAAGCGACTTGGGATGGCGCATCGGATAGCGCGCAATATCACCGAACAGATGCAGATGCGTATCGCAGGAGCCTAAGGGAAGCAGGGACATTTCGATTCCAGTTCTGCAGCAAAAACCTTTGTATTTTCGACATAGGGCTATCGCATCACGCCTTATACCCGGGATCAATCCCGTCGAGCCGCGCCAGATGCGCTGGCCATGCATCGGGCCTTGCACCACCGGGCACATCGTCGCGCGCATGCTGACGTGCGGCATGCTCTATCACTTCGGGTGAAAGTTGAACGAAGGGCCGGCCTGTGCCGAGCACGGCGAGCTGCACCTTGCAGACCTTTTCCAGATTCATCATCGCATGATAGGCGCGCCCGACTGTCGGTTGACAGACGAGCAACCCGTGATTGCGAAGGATCAACGTATTGGCGTTACCAATGTCGCGCACCAGACGCGCACGCTCGTCGAGATCATCGGACTTGCCCTCATAGTCGTGATAGGCGATGCGCTCACCGGTATAGCGCAACGCTTTCTGGCAGAGCGGCAAAACGCCTTCTTCAAGGCAGGAGACAGCCATGCCGGCAACCGTGTGTGTGTGGATGATGCAATGGGCGTCGTTGCGAGCGCCATGTATCGCCGAATGAATGACAAATCCCGCAGGATTGATCCCGTATTTCGTCTCTTGCAGAATTTTGCCGTCAATATCGATTTTCACGAGATTGGATGCAGTCACCTGAGAAAACAGCAGTCCATAGGGATTGATGAGAAAATGATTGTCCTCGCCGGGAACGCGCAAGGTGATATGCGTTGCCGTGCCATCGTCCATTCCGGCCAGGGCAATCAGGCGATAACACGCGGCCAGATCAGTCCGCGCCTTGCGTTCGGCATCGCTGATGGCTGCGGATGTCTGCGCGCGATTGAGCGCGACCGGCTGAACTGTCATGAATGCCTCCCTGATTTTGTGTGATGTTATCGCGATGCCCTTGGCAAAGAAAGCCATGATGCGGAATTACCCCGCCGACGAGGACGCGCGGCGCGACTAACACAATCACCCCGGTGCAACTGAGCATCAACTCCGGCCATCGACAAACAGGATAGCATCCGCCCCCGAATTAAGGCAGATTCACCGCGTCTCAGGGAGCGACCATGTCAACTTCAGCCGAAAAACCAATCAGCCGCTTTCCGGTGCCTGCGTTGGAAAACATCCCGGAAGACATCCGCACGCGCATTCTCGCCGTGCAGGAAAAGTCCGGCTTTGTGCCCAATGTCTTCCTGGTGCTGGCGCGTCGGCCCGACGAATTCCGCGCTTTCTTCGCCTATCACGATGCGCTGATGGAAAAGCCCGGCAACCTCACCAAGGCCGAGCGCGAAATGATTGTCGTGGCGACAAGCAACGCCAACCAGTGCCAATATTGCGTGATTGCCCACGGCGCAATCCTGCGCATCCGCGCCAAAAACCCCTTGATCGCCGATCAGGTCGCGATCAATTATCGCAAGGCAGACATATCCCCACGGCAGAAAGCCATGCTGGATTTTGCCCTGAAGATCGCGTTTGAAGCCTATGCGGTCAACGAAGCCGATTATACGGCGCTCGCAGGGCATGGATTTGATCAGGAGGATTGCTGGGACATAGCAGCCATCTCGGCGTTCTTTGGCATGTCAAACCGGCTGGCGAACGCCACCAACATGCGCCCGAATGACGAATTTTACATGCTGGGGCGATAGAGGGCCGCAGCGAAAGCAGCACTGGAAACTCGCGTTCTATGCCCCGGCGGCCTCGATTTTCCCCACAGCATCAACCACCGCATCAAACGTCAACAGGGTCGAGGCGTGGCGCGCCTTGTACTCCCGCACCGGTTCGAGAACAGCAACATCGGCCCATTTGCCCTCGCGCGGAGGTTCCCCGCCTTCCTTCAGCATGCGCCGTACCTGATCGCGAAGTTTGCGCAATTCGTCCGGCGTCGAGCCCACAACATTATGCGCCATGATAGAGGACGAGGCTTGGCCCAGCGCGCAAGCCTTCACCTCGTGGGCAAAGTCACTCACTTTTCCGTCTTTCATGGACAGATCCACGGTCACAGTCGAACCACAAAGCTTGGAATGCGCCGAAGCGCTGGCTTGCGGCGCAGCCAGCCGTCCTTGCCGCGGGATGTTCGCGGCAAGCTCAAGGATACGCTTGTTATAGATGTCGTCGAGCATGGAGCCCCCGTTGAGTGACAAATTATATAAGCATTCCTCGGCCGTTTGCCAAAAAATCAGTGCGACACTCTGTCCGGTAAAATAAATGGAACGACTTGGCCTTGACGCAGTTGAAAAATAATTCTGGTAGTCCAGATTGATTTTTCATGAAACACTTGTTTCAGTCAGTTTAGGAGGAGGCACCATGGACGCCGTGGTTAAGACCTCGACTCGTGAAATTGCCGGGTCTGACGACCCAGCGAAGGCATTGGTCGAAAATCAGCACACCGTTCGGCCAACCAGGGCGGAGGCTGAGGACGCAGTTCGTATTTTACTTCGTTGGGCCGGAGAGAATCCCGGTCGTGAAGGCCTGCTGGATACTCCGGCGCGGGTCGTCAAAGCCTATCAGGAATTGTTCCGCGGCTACGAACAGGATGGCGAGGAAATCCTCTCCAAAGTGTTCGAGGAAGTTGAAGGCTATGACGACATGGTCCTCGTCAAGGACATCCCCTTTACCAGCCATTGCGAACATCACATGGTGCCCTTTGTCGGCAGGGCGCACGTCGCCTATTACCCGAACGGCGGCGTGGTCGGGCTTTCAAAACTGGCGCGTGTCGTTGATGTTTATGCCCGCCGCCTGCAGACACAGGAAACCATGACGGCGCAAATCGCCAACGCCATCGAGACCACGCTGAAGCCGCGTGGCATCGCAGTGTTGATCGAGGCCGAGCATATGTGCATGTCCATGCGCGGTGTGCAGAAAAGTGGCGCATCGACCATGACAAGCCGGTTCACCGGATTGTTCTCCAAGCCCGAAGAACAGGCCCGGTTTTTCACACTCGTGCGTATGAGCCGCTGACACCTGACCTTTGCGACAACCGTAGCCCGGTGCAAATCCGGGATGCGCTTTGCGCTTGACTGACGTCCGGCCTGCCTCCATGTGCCATTTCGCACATATCGTTGGCGAAACTTGATTATCCCTGTTTGGCAACGGGCTGAACCGGCATATCCTCGTTCCGGCGGGGACGATGCAGGCAGGTTAGCCATTTCGTTCGAGGTACGAGAGCCATATTTCAACAGGAGGTCCACATGATCCGCAGTTTAACCCTTATTGCAGCAGTTTCCTTTGCATCGGTCGCGCTCGCGCAAGCTCCCAAACAGGCAGCACCGGCACCCGGCCAATCTCAGGCCGCCCCGCCCGCCGGTCAACAACCCTCCGGCCCGCCGCCCAGGCCCACCCCGGCCCAGACACAGGCTGACGTTCAGGCCATCCACGCCTGCATCAGTCTCAAGTCTCCCGAAGGCGAACCGCCTGCCGAAGGAACCCCCGAACGGGAAAAGATGGCGAAGGAGACCGAAGGCGGTCCGCAGTCCTGCGTCGGTTCAGTCATCGAAAACTGCCAGAAAGCCGGTGGCAACGAAGAAGCCTGCACCTTGCGTGAAGCCACCGCATGGCTTGCTTCAACTGCGCTCGACAAAGAGACCGAGAAAAAGTTCGGCCCGAAAAATGTTGGCGTCTACAAGGCAGCATCCAGCAAGATCACGGGCAACGCTGTTGCGCTCTGCAAGGCAGCGGCCTCCGTCTCAGCCTGGGGCGCTGAAGCCATCAAGACCAATTCGCGCGAACTCGAGTTTGACCTGATGCAGCCCTGCGTCTTTGACGCGATTGTGCAGCAATCGCTGATCATTCTCGTGAACAAGCGCGGTGCGGCCGGTCAATAAGGCAATCAGGCTCTTCCCGTTTGGCGCATCCCGGCTCAGCAAAGCGCAGAGCCGGGATGAACTGCTCATGGCCGGCTGAAATAGATTGACCCACGTTTGTGAGCCCCAACCGGAGCCCGGCCTTTAGCGCACACCCTGGCGGATGCGCCCACTTTCGCGCTCCATTTCACGCAATCCCTTTTTCATGACGTTCGTGCGCTGCCAGCGATCCACGGTCACAAAATCCGCCGCACGCCACGGAAAATCCGGCGAGCCCTTGAACACACGAAACCCCTCGATTGCGACCACCACATCGCCTGCGGAAAGTGTATCGTCATCAAAGAATGAAGACAGCGGCTTGGGCTGGCTATTCACCGGCCCGGACGATGCGCGTGCAAGCCGAGGCTGGGACGCCAAATCTGCCGGCCTCGCATTGCGGCGCGCCGCCAGCTTGATCGTAAGTGCAAATCGGAAAAGTTCCCGTCCAGCGGGTCCTCGCCCATCGGGCTCGGGCCGCACAAACATCGTGCCGTCAGGCATCCGTATGAAATATTGGCCGGCATTCGCACTCCCCGGCTGCGAATCGAACACCCGACGCGCAAGTCGATCCGGCACGACAATGACGTGTGGAAGTTTTTGCCCCGGCAGAACCGTCTTCGCGGCTGGGAGATTGAGCGCAGGCAGTGAAGGCTGGCGAACTGCACCAGCGACAGTCTCGACAATGATTTGTCCGGGCCGCGCCGCAGGCGCCTCCAGTTTTTCGCCGCGCCCAGCGCGATCCAGAATGAGCTGTGCCCGCGCAGGATCAGAAGTCGACACAGCTGTGGTCAGCGCCACCGCCAAAAACAACAGGCAATTGAATTCTGCACGCATACGCATAAATCGGAATTTCCAGAAACGACCACATGGCAAGCTTCAGTGGCCCGGCAGAACCATGACGACAGGCCGCTTGGGCAACATGTCCCGCGATAATATGACGGTCGGTGATTGCGATGTCATCACCTCATATTTCTCAGCCCGCGCCAGTTCAAGAAAATCATTCAGCGAAGAACGCCCGAAAAAATGCATGGGAATGACCAGCGGCGCGCCCATGGATTTCACCACATGCAACATGGCCGAACGGGTCAGCGTCATTGAACCGTCGACAGGCACCAGCGCCACATCTATGCGGCCCAATTGCTTGAGATGTTCCTGCGTCAGTTCATGATGCAGATGCCCCAGATGCGCCACGCACAAGAGCGAAGCCTCGAACACGAACATCGAATTGCCGCGATAATCGGTGCCACCATTCCAGTCGCGCAGATTGGTAACGACATTGCGGATGCGCATGTCCTTGACGGTGACATCATGCGCGGCGGCCCCGCCACGCGGATCCCAGCCACGCAAAACGTGCTGAATACCCGCAGGGGGGCTCTGCGTGAAGTGAGTTGAATGCGCCCTGCAGGGCAATCGGGTGAAGAAGTCCGTGACAATCTGGTGAAAGGCTGAATCTGTCGCGGTCCACTGATTCTTGAGGTGGAGCACGACGATGGCGCATGATGGACTGGACTTCGCGGCGGCTGTTGAGACGACAAGTTTTCTTCGTTACT
>CAMDKB010000148.1 GCA_945901195.1 Rhizobium sp. Q54 | reverse complement strand
CGCCCAGTCGATTGTTTCATAGCTGCCGCTTGATGGGCACCAGATCGGCTGGTGTGCGCCTGTATATGTTGCCGACACTGACGAACAGGCGATCAACGAGGCGCGACCGCATATCGAATTCATGTTCAACGTGCTGCTTCCCAAAGCCTCTGAATTGATGTTCTTTCCGCCCGGCTACATGTCGGTTGAATCCCTACAACGGGTGCTCGCACACAAAAAGGGCAATGCCGGCGGGCTGAAAATTGAACAAATGATCGAAAAGGGCATCATCCTGTGCGGCAGTCCCGATACTGTGCGCAAGCAGATCACCAAGGCGCATCACGAGATGGGCTTTCAGGAATTCATGACCATGCTGATGTTTGGCAACATGCCAGCTGCGCTGTCGGAAAAAAATATCCGGCTGTTTGCAGCTGAAGTCCTGCCTGCGCTACAACAGCTCACTGACAAGAATTACCGCGGCTTTGAAGTCAAAAAGGCTCAACTGGCCGTAGCGAAATAACAAACACCAAACGGGAGGACGTCCGCAAGGACGGCACATCATGGTTTCTTTTTCACTGCCTGAAGAACTGCGCATGCTCAAGGATACGTTGCGGCGCTATGTCGACAACGAAATGATTCCGCACGAAATGGCGAGCGTTGAAGCGGACGAATTCAATCCGGGATGGCAGGCACGTTTTCAGGAAGGCATGCAGAAGCTGGGCCTGTGGATGATGGATGTGCCAGAAGAGCATGGCGGCGCAGGGCTCAATCTGCTTGCCAAATCCATCGTCTGGACAGAGCTCGGGCGCACCGTGGCTCTGCCTGCGCGCGAGGACATGATCACCGGCCCGACGGTGCGCGGCATTCTCTACACGCTGGAAGGCGAACTCCGGGAGAAATATTTTCTGCCCGTGCTGCGCGGCGAAAAGCGCGCCTGCTTCGCACAGACCGAGCCTGATGCGGGCTCCGACCCCGGCGGCATGCGAACCACTGCCGTGCGCGATGGCGATCATTATGTGATCAACGGAACCAAGCGTTTCATCACGGGCGCCGGCAAATCGGATTTCATGCAATTGATGGTGGCCACAGACCGCACCAAGGGGTCGCGCGGCGGCATTTCCTGCTTCCTTGTGGATATGAATACACCCGGCGTGAAGCTTGGCGCGCAATACAAGACCATGATGGGCGACAAACCCTGGGAGATCATTCTGGACAACGTGCGCGTTCCCGCAACGCAGATGGTCGGCGGGGAAGGCAAGGGATTCTCGCTTGCGCAAAAATGGCTCGGCGCAGGCCGGGTCAAGCATGGCGCCCGCGCAGTCGGCGTTGCCGAACGCGCTCTGGAAATGGCGACGTCCTATGCCAAGCAGCGCTCCACGTTCGGACGTCCGCTGGCAGACCGGCAGGGCATCCAGTGGAAACTGGCGGACATGTACATGGAAATGGAAGTCGCACGCATGCTTGTGTGGCGCGCAGCGTCATTGATCGACGAAGGAAATGAGGCGCGCACGGAAGCCTATCATTGCAAATATTTTGCCGACGAAATGGCGTTCAAGGCCATCGACACCTGCATGCAAATTCACGGCGGCATTGCATTGACCACGGATCTGCCGATTGAACGGATGTGGCGGCAACAGCGCAGCTATCGCATCACGGAAGGCGCGAGCGAGGTCATGCGCACCGTGATTGCACGGCATGTGTTGAAGGAATACGGTAACTGACACCAAAGCGCGAACGCGCTGTTGGTATCAGATTACAACTGCGTTGCGTCGGCAGCCCTCCTGCAGGTGGCGATGATGCCATCATAATCTTCCTGCTGGCGCGCAGAGAGTTTGCCGCGCGTCAAATCTGCCCACAACCCATGAGTCAGTGCGCTTTTGGTGATGCATCCACAGGCGCGCGCGCAATAGGGGGCGGGAGAGTTGGCGGCGGTGCAGCGCGCTTCGCAGGCGTTGACGAAAGTCTCAGGGGTGATGTCCGGGATGGCCTTGGGTGTAAACATTTGAGCAGCCAGCCAGACCATCGCAAACAGGACAGGCTGATGAATGAGATATACGGCGAGTGAATGACGTCCTGCGAATGCCAGCGTTCTGAAAGGCTTTGTAGCGGTCAACGGCCCGCGAATATTCGCCAGCGATCCTCCCGACAGCACCAGCTTTCCCAATGACAGCCCTATCAGCATCGCCCCAGCCCAGGGAAAAATCGGCCGCCAGTCGTTGGTAAGCGGAATGGCCTGGCCCAAACCGAGCCAGCCATTCACCGCATCGAAAAATTGGGCATGGATGAGGACACCTATCCCGAATATGGAGACGCTCGCTATGCCGCTCCCCCACCAGTCCATGCGAACATAGGCCCATGAGATCAGGCTTGCTGCAGCAATACAGTGGAGTATGCCGAACGTCACATAGCTGAGAGGGAAAATAAAATAGGTGACGACGGTGACAGCCAGTGCGGCCGCTGCAATCATCGCGAAGCGCTTCAGAAATTTGGCTACGTCGAGTTGCTCTTCACTGGCCAGCGCGAGCGAGAACCCGGCAATGCCGAGGAACGCGCAGGCAATCGCATGTCCGAATAAAGTGAAGCCGGGTGTTTGCAAAATTTCGCGCCCGGCGAAGTTGAAAAATGTCAGATCCCAGGTCAGATGATAAATCGCCATGGCGACGATAGCGATGCCGCGTAGTCCATCAAGCCAGGGCCAGCGTTCACGGGTAATCGCAGCGTCAGCGGCCATTGGGCGTCTGTGAAGAGAAACGCCCGAAAATCATGTCGGGTGCGCTTGTGTTGTGCTTCGATGGAAGCATGCGGCCGAGCCACATTTCGGCGACTTCTCCGGCGCTCTTGAATTGCATGACGTTCTCTTCGCCCCAGCGACTACCCCCTCGTGTGCGCCAAGCGACCCGCGCCGCATCGGAATTGTATTCGGTGGCATACATGGACCGCAGGGACGCGAACGGCAGGCCCGCAGGCATTGCGCCTTCAAAGGCGACGTCCAGCGACATATGCTCCTGGTCAATCTTGTCGACCTTGATTTTCGCTGCGCCGCCCCGCACAAAATTCAATGTGAACGTCATGCTGGCAGGATCGAAAGCGATATTCTTGATCGCAACAATCGGGCGCTGCTGCACTTCCACAGGGCCAACCAGAAACGAGGAGCCATAAGCGGTCATGCGCATGTCTGCGAAGGGTAGAGGACGCGCGCGCCAGTAACCATCGGGGGGATACAGCACCAGCACTTCCTCAGCGCGATCGCGATAACGCATCCAGAGCTGGATCAGATGCAGCCCCTCTTCAACGCGGTCACCGATACGCACCGGCACAGTTCCTGGCCGCCAGAACGACGGGAAGTTAAAGCCCGTAATCCAGAATTCGGGTGTCTCCCAGAAGGTGACCTTGCGCGCCTTTGATCCGAACGAGGGATCGTTGGTCATGTCACAGGCGGTGAAATCAGGGGTCCAGCGATCGTTGACGATGGTCCCGATATAGGCGGGATGCACAGCCTGAACCCTGAAATTGCGAACCTGCGGCGACACGAAATCGAGCTGGATATTGTCCTTTTCTGCGCACAGCACCTGCTCGCTCTTGTTGATGGCCTCAACGCCGATGGCATTGGGATCGGCCTTCTCTGCGGGCGGAACGAATTGCGTGGCTGAACCGGGAACAGTCTGCGCCTGCGCGAATCCCGCCGAGACAACAGCAAGGGCGGCCAGCAGATTTCGCGATGTTCTGAAAAGATTAAAACGTGGCATGGCTACGACCTGCTTTCCAGTTATCCGCCAGAGCATAGATATCGCCTGAATTGGCTTCATGCGGCAAATCGGCAATATGCTGACACATGGCCTGCGCATCAATGGGCAAGTTAAATGTCATGCGCTGCGACTCGCCCAATGATATGTTGAAGCGGCGATAGCCGAGCTCCACGCATCTGGCTACACAGGCATAGGCAACCGCCCGTTGTATGGTTGTGAATTCGAAAGAGAGCGCAGCCACAGGCCGCGACAATCCCCTCAGTACCTGTTCCTCGGCGCCTTCGACGTCGATTTTGACGAAAGCCGGCTCTCCGTGAATGGCTATGAGGCGATCCAGGGTCGTTGCGGGCACTTCGATCACCTTGTCCCAGACCTGGCCTTCCCAGCCTTTTGCGCCTGCATTGGCCGCGTCCACAAATTCGCGAGATAATGTGGACACTGTCGGGTTGGCCGAATTCACAGCGAAACTGAGTGTCCCCTCGTGATCGGAAACAGCCGATTCGACAATCGTCACGCCGAAATCCAGGCCATGCAAAAGCTTCAAAACCCGTGCGCAGGACTTCTGCGGTTCCAGAGCAACGACACGCGCCCCCAATCTGCGGAATGAGGCTGTACGGTCGCCAACATGGGCGCCAATGTCGAAGGCGAGTTCATCATGGCCGACGAAGTTGCGATAGAGATCGTCAAGGGCGCGGGCGTGCGCGCTGTCCATGCGATAGACGCGCAACGATTTCCAGATCCCCTGCCATTCCTTCAAAAATTCCATCTCATTGCTTCCTGCGCGCTTCGAAGGCGGCAATTTCCCAAGGCGTTTCAAATTCTTCGGGGATGGCGCACAGATGGTAGCGGCGCAGCCATTCGCCAAGGAAAGCGCTTGAAGTAAACATCGCGAACGGCACTGCTATGAGATAGCCCAGCGTCAGTGGCAGGCTTGGCGCGATGACAGAGGGCGCAATCATCAGGGCTGCGCCAAAAATGCACAGGCCAAACAATGTCGGCGGCCATAAAAGCGTTATCGCTTCATCAAATGCCACGTGATGCGCATCGCGCGACTGGCCACTCCAGGTCGCCGTGATCCCGAAGGGCAGACCCAGCACAAAGATTGCCGTGCGAAAGGTTGTGGCGGGAGACAACAGCAGAGCAAAGACAACTTCGATCGCCATCCCTGCAGCAAACCGTCCTGCGCCGCCGTAACTGGCCAGACCTCCGTCTGTCAGCGCGACGTCAACATAACCGGCGAGTTTGGGCGAAAGGTACATCAGAATGAAGACGGCATAGAGGCCCAGCGCGGAAGCTGCCGGGAAATGCGAATAGTCTTCGCCATCGAGGGGCTTTAGGGCGATCAGCGCAATGATCAATGTCCATGCGGGAATTCCGATGAACATCATGATCGCCCAGATCAACTGAAACCGGCTCATGGGTTCGATGCCCTTGAGGTTCAGCAATTTGAGATATTGCAGATTGCCCTGGCACCAACGGGTATCTCGGCGGGAAAACTCGGTCAGCGTGGGGGGATTGTCTTCCCAGCTCCCCCCTTCCTGCGGCAGCACACGCACTTCATAGCCAGCGCGGCGCATCAGCACGGCCTCGACCTGATCGTGCGACAGTATCAGGCCGCTCAATGGCCCCTTGCCCGGCAGCACCGGCAAATGGCAATGTTCGCGAAACGGCGCGATGCGCACCAGTGCGTTATGGCCCCAATAAGGACCGCAATCGCCATTCCACCATGCCGCACCAGATGTATAGGGCCGCATCGCATGGCGCATGCCAAACTGGAACATGCGAGCAAAACCGGATTTTGCAGGCGCACCGACAACAAGGCTCTGCAGAATGCCAACACGCGGCCAGGCCTGCCCTACGCGAACCATTCGAACGATCGCCTGACCTGACATCAGACTGTCGGCATCCAGTGGCAGCATGAATTCATAGGCGCTGCCATAGGTTTCACAGAATTCGCGCACATTGCCCGCCTTGTAGCCTTCGTTTGAAGTACGGCGACGATAGAAGAGGCGCTCTGCGGAGGCTCCGGCTCCTTCTTTCCAGCGGGCAAATTCTTCCTCTTCGGCTTTTGCGATCGACGGATCGCTCGTGTCGCTCAGCACGAAGTAGGCAAAACTATTGCCTTCTCCCGTTGCATCCACCGATTCCTTGACGATGGCGAGCCGGGTGATCGCGCGGGCCGCATCCTCATTGTAAATCGTCATGATAATCGCCGTGCGTGCGATGATGGGCGTGGCTACATCGCCTGCTGCCGCATGGGGTGCGATCTCGGAGATGGGGTCATGACGTCCATGCAAGGCCCAGACGCCGATAATGGCGTTCCACAACCCCAGAACACTCCACGGCGACGCCATCGCGAATCCTGTAAAAATCAGAATGTCGAAGACGCTCCAGCCGCCATGTCCCAGCACACTTGCAAGCCAGACCATGAGCCCCAAATAGGTAACAGCATTCAGCGCAAAAACGATCATCCGCCGACGGGTCAGCACATCGCGGCGCTGAATTCCTGCAAGTGTCATGTCCGGACTTGCTTGCGCAGGTTGGGAAGTGTTGTCAGGTTGAATGATTTCGAGAGGCATCGGGATGTAAACTCTGGGCGGGGTGGAATTCGGGGCGATGATGGCTTAGGCGATGGTAAGCGAGCGCAATGGCAGATGTTGGACCAGATGCAAATAGCAGGCAGCGGACAGACAGCAAGGGCCCTCTGGTATGAGTCTGCCGGAAAGGCCGTCCTGAGCGCAGCACAACTACGTACACGGGGCGACGATGAATTGCTGGTCCGCACGCGCTGGTCCGCCATCAGCCGCGGCACGGAGCGTCTGATCTTTGAGGGCCGCGTTCCGCCCGCAGAATACGCACGCATGCGCGCGCCGTTTCAGGAAGGCGATTTTCCGTTCCCTGTAAAATATGGCTATTGCCTCACAGGTTTGGTGGAGGCCGGGCCGCCCGGATGGGTCGGCCTGGAGGTTTTTGTCCTGCATCCCCACGAGGACAGATTTGTGACCCCGGCAGCTGCCGCAAAGCCGCTTCCGGAAGGTTTGCCGGCGCGCCGCGCCACGCTGGCTGCAAACATGGAAACGGCGTTGAATGCAATCTGGGATTCCGGCGCTGGCCCGGGTGAGCGCATCGCCGTCATCGGCTGCGGCCTTGTTGGACTATTGGTCACGTATTTGTGCGCGCAATTGCCCGGAGCCGATGTCGTCTGTGTCGACATCGACCCCGGCAGGGCAGAAATTGCCAGAAGTTTCGGGGCGAGTTTTCTCACGCCTGGCGCATTCGCTGCGAGTGGAGATTACGGCGCGGATGTGGTCTTTCATACCAGCGCTTCGCCGCCGGGATTATCGCTTGCCATAGGTTCAGCGGGGCTTGAGGCCAGAATCATCGAAATGAGCTGGTATGGCGCGGGCGAAGTGCCGGTACCGCTGGGCGGCGCGTTCCATAGCCGCCGTCTGCAACTGATTTCTTCGCAAGTCGGGCACGTCTCGCCGGGACGACGGCCGCGCTGGGATTATGGCCGCCGCATCAGCAAGGCTATGGAACTCCTGCTGGACCCGCGCCTCAATGCGCTCATCACGGATGAATTCAGGTTCGAAGAACTGCCGGAAAAACTGCCGGCATTTCTGTGGCAAGGTGCGCCCGGCCTTGCCGCTGTCATCAATTATTCGCAACAGGAGTAAAGCATGTTTGCTGTGGAAGTGCGTGAGCACATCATGATCGCCCATTCGTTCAAGGGTGAATTCTTCGGGCCTGCGCAAAAGCTGCACGGCGCTACATTTGTCGTTGACGTCGCTTTTTTCCGCAATGAGCTGACGGAGAACGGCGTTGTAGTGGATATCGGACGTGCTCATGACGCGTTGAAAGCGACGCTTGGTCCACTGAATTATCAAAATCTCGACGAGTTGCCGCAATTCAAGGGCAAACAGACGACAACCGAATATCTGTCCAAATACATCTTCGACGCCATGTCCGATGCGGCGCGTGAGGGTCGCCTTGGTCCGGGCGGGGAAGGAATCGTGAAAATCAAGGTGCAATTGCACGAGTCCCATGTCGCCCGCGCCTGGTATGAGGGTGCTGTCAATTGATGGCGGCATTGCCTGCAGTCTTTGCCATTCCCGGTGATCTGACGACCCGCACGGGCGGCTATATCTATGACAGCCGCGTCATGGAATTGCTGCCCGCGTGTGGCATCGAGCCTGTGCATCTCAAGTTGCCGTCCACGTTTCCGTTTCCCTCAGAAGAGGATCTCGCGGTCACGCAAGACGCGCTGTCCAGCATTCCCGCCGGACAGGTTCTGGTCGCTGACGGGCTTGCCTATGGCGCCTTGCCAAAGTCCGTTACGCAAACCATTCGCGCGAAGATTATCGCACTCTGTCATCACCCGCTCGGACTGGAAGCCGGCCTTACCGTCGCACAATGCGATCACCTGATCGAAACTGAACGACAGGCCCTGTCTGTTGCTGCGCATGTCATCGTGACAAGTGCAACGACGGCGCGAATACTCGTTGCCGATTTTGCTATTCCGCAGACAAAGATCACTATTGCCGAACCGGGAACAGATCGCGCCAGCCGGGCGCAGGGAAGCGGCGGTACGCCGGTCATTCTGGCGGTCGGCTCAATTGTCCCGCGCAAAGGCTATGACGTTCTGGTGAGCGCACTCGCCGAGATCGCCGATCTCGACTGGAAGCTGGTGATCGCAGGCTCGCCCGATCGCGCCCCGGATTGTGCAGCACTGTTGCGCGAACAGATTGTCAGATCCGGCCTTTCAGACCGCATCGAACTGGCTGGAGAGGTGGATGAAGACGCTATTGCGCGCCTTTACGCGAATGCAGATATTTTTTCGTCCGCCTCCCATTTTGAAGGTTACGGAATGGTGCTGTCCGAAGCGCTGGCGCGCGGGCTTCCCATGGTAGTGACCACGGGTGGCGCCGCAGCCCAGACCGTGCCGGATTCGGCTGCGGTGAAAGTGTTGCCCGGCGATGCGTCAGCGCTCGCTCAGGGCCTTGCCAAATTGTTGCAGGATGCCGCCTTTCGCCGAAAGCTCGGCGATGAAGCATGGGCCGCAGCGGGCAGTTTGCCGTGCTGGGAAGACGCTGCGCAGACCATCGTGCGCGTCATTCGGGCCGTGTCTGCCGACAATCACACGGAGAAGACTGGATGAGCGGATTTTCTCCTCAATGGCTGACGCTGCGGGAAAGTGCAGACCATCGCGCTGTAAACACCGGGGTGCGCAAGGTTTGGGTTGATGACCTTGCTGCCCAGGACCGCGTCTCAATCATGGATATCGGCTGCGGCACAGGCTCCAATTTGCGAAGTCTCGCGCCGCATCTGGGCGCCCGGCAGGTCTGGCGCCTTGTGGATTACGATGCGGCATTGCTTGACGCGGCGCGCGAAGCCCTCGGCCGCTGGGGCGATGAAACGCAAGAGCGGGGCGAAACACTTTGCATTGTCAAGGACGGGCGGGAAATCGAAGTCACGTTTTTAAAGGCTGATCTGGCAGCCAATCTTGCCGAGGTGCTTGACCATCCGTGCGACGCAGTGACGGCCGCTGCCTTTTTCGATCTGGTTTCAATGCAATGGATTGCGAAATTCTGCGCAGAAATGGCCGCCCGGCGCAGGCGGTTTTACACTGTGCTCACGTATGACGGCCATGAAAAATGGACGCCGGCTTCGCCTGAAGATGCCGCCGTCCTCGCAGCCTTTCACAGCCATCAAGCCAGCGACAAGGGCTTTGGCTCTGCGGCGGGGCCGGGCGCATCGCAGGCGCTCGTCGAAGGATTTCAGCGGGCCGGCGCCAAAGTCATGACGGGGGCAAGTCCGTGGCAGCTTGGGCCATCCGATCAGGCGCTTATGCAGGAACTGGCGCGCGGCATCGCTTCTGCGGTGGAAGAGACCGGCTTGATCGCCAGTGACAAACTCGCCAGCTGGCAATCAGCGCGCCGCATAGCCAGCGCGT
>CAMDKB010000147.1 GCA_945901195.1 Rhizobium sp. Q54 | reverse complement strand
GCAGAGGAAACCGGACTTGACGCTGGCGATCTCAGGATTGCGGAGGATTGGTCGATTGTGAATGCAGGGCCGCGCCTCGGCTGCATGAAGCTGATGCAATCAGAGCAGGACGCGGTCACACTGCGCAAGCAGATCGAGGGGTTTCTGGGGGCGCAGGACAAGCCGGAATTATCGGGCATTCACATCGTGCGGACGCGGGCTGATCTTGCGCCGGGGCTCATGCCAGCTTTCATGCTGGCCTGGCTTGAGGCCAACCTGCCTTGATCAGCCGGGGTAGCCGTGGCGTGAGCGGCTGGCGCGAACCAGTGCACTGGACTGACCGGCGTTGCCGGCTGCGCACGCGGCTCGGGCCTGGGCAATTTCACCCTGGATCTGATCGTAGACCGATTTGGTGACATGCCCGGTCTTCAGGTCGTTATCCTGAATTGCGGCCCAGCGGGCGACTTCACCCTGGCAGCCAGTGCCTTCCGGCAATGCGAAGCCCTGAGGCGTTACGCCAGCGGGTGTGCCGCGATAGGCATCGGCGGCAGCGGCCTGCGGCGCTGGGGCAATTGCCTGCGGCTGTGTCGAATTGCAAGCGCCAAGCGCCAGCGAAAATCCAACTGCAATCAGGGGCAGGGTGCGCATCATCATGAGACTGTCTCCGAACGTGCAGGCCGAAATGCGAAGCGATTGAGCCTCATGATAGCGAGGTATTTGCGAAAGCTCAATCGCTGAGGCGAATGGCGCTATTGCGGCTCAATGCCAAGATAGGCCGTCGTTTTTTTCCAGAGCGCCATCTGATCGTTGAGAATTTTTACTGCGTCCTGAGGTGTGCCAAGGCCCTTGTCGTCGACTTCGAACCCAAGCTTGGGCACCGTTGCACGCACCTTTTCATCGCGCATGGCAGCATTTAGGGCCGTGTTCATTCGGGCAACAATGTCGGGTGACGTGCCAGCGGGAGCCATCAGCATGAACCAGCCGGAGTAATCGAAACCGGGTATCGTTGCTGATGCGAGGGGAACATCTGGCAACGCTCCCACTGGCGTTGCAGCTGCGCCGGCAATCGCCCGCAATTTGCCGTCCCGCACAAGACCTTCCACGAGGGATACCGAGAAGACGCCCACTTCAAAGCGGCCCGCCACAAGGTCCTGCACGCCGGACACAAGGTTTGGATAGGGGACAGACACCAATTGCATGCCCGTGCCTTTATTCAACGCCAGTGTAGTGACGCCGGCAAGGCTGCGCGGGCCATCAACGCCGACTGTCAGTTTGCCAGGGGTCTTTTTTTCCAGCGCGATCAATTCAGGCAAGGTCTTGGCGGCCACCTGCGGATTGACCACGATGAGCTGACTGCTTCTGCCGATGAACGCGACAGGCGCGAAATCTTTGATGGGGTCATAGGGCAGGGCCTTCATCATGAAGGGATTAGTGACGAGCGCTGCCGACGTTGCGAAGAAAAAAGTATGACCATCAGGGGCTGCGCGCGCGGCGGCGACTGACCCAACGACATTGCCGCCACCGGCTTTGTTTTCTGTGATGACGCCTTGCTTGAATTCGCCGCTGAGGCGTTCTGACAATAACCGCGAGAGAATATCGGGGCTTGTGCCTGCAGGCTGCGATACGATGATGGTGATGGTGCGCTGCGGCCAGGTCTGCGCAATTGCAGTTGATGCAAACTGTGGAAGCGCGAGCATTGCCGCTGCAGCCATTGCGCCTTTAAGACTAAGTTTTCCGTGCATGTCGCCACTCCCTCTTGCGTGTCCACGAAAGTAGCCGGTTTACACCGTATCGCGCAATGCGCTTCGTACGATAGCTTATTTGACATCAAAGCGGCGTAACACCTATCGTAACGATCACAAGCGCCTTGTATTGATAGGCAATACAAGGCGAAGATTTTTACAGGGAGGCTGGGCGCTTGGTTTCCATTCGCGAGTATCGCATACCTACGCAGGATGCACGTCCCTATATTTGCGCCGAGGGCGCTGACGGCAATCTTTGGTTCTGCGAAAGCGGAGCATCAAAAGTCGGTTGCTTTAATCTGACTGACCATTCCTTCAAGGAATTCGAATTGCCGACGCGCGATGCAATGCCTATCGGCATGATTGGCGGTGCAAACCGTGACATGTGGTTCTGCGAGAAAGCCGCCAACAAAATCGGCCATATCACTTTGGACGGCGTCATTCGCGAATTCGAAATAGCAACGCCAAAATCAGGTCCTGATGGCATCATGCTGGGACCGGATGGCAATGTGTGGTTTTCGATGACGGAAACGAGCCGTATCGGGCGCATCACGCCTTCTGGTGTCATTACGGAATTTGAAAATGGCATTCCACGCGGCTGCAAACCACTCTCCGTGGTCGTGCGAGACGGCGCCTTGTGGTTCAGTCAAGCTGCAGGAGATTGCGTTGGCCGCATCACGGTCGATGGCGAGGTGAGTGAATATCCGATTCCCACCAAGAATTCCCAGCCGCGTGCAATGACTGTGCATCCAGATGGCAGCATATGGTTCGTGCAGACAAATTCAAACAGCCTGGGGCGCCTGGACCGGGATGCCCGCATTACCGAACATAAAGTGACAACCCCTGATGCCTCGCTGCGTGGGGTTTGCACCACGCCTGACGGGGATGTGTGGGCGACCGAGAATTTCGCCAACAAGATTGCGCATATGTCTGCGCAGGGTCAGATGATCGGCGAATACGACATTCCAACAAAAGACAGCGGGGCCCGCTGCATTGCGACCACGTCAGGTGGGCGCATCTTCTTCACCCAACACGACAGTGGAAGCATCGGCGAAGTCATTCGTTGAAGTGAGTTGAACTGTATCAACAATCGTCACGCATGGGAGTGCAGACATGAAGAAGCTGAGAAGCGTGGCAATGGCCCTTGCTGTGTGGGCTGGAGTGAGTGCGCCCGCAGTGGCGCAATCTTATCCTGATCGTCCGATCAAGCTCATCGTGTCTATCGCTGCTGGCAGCGTAACAGATGTCATCATGCGCATGATGGACAAGGAGCTCGCCCCGCGACTTGGGCAATCGATGATCATTGAGAACAAGGGCGGCGCGAGCGGGATACTTGCCGCGCAGGCCTGCAAAGCTTCGCCACCAGATGGCTACACATTGTGCGTGATCTATCACAGCACGCTGTCGTTCAATCCGCTGCTGTTCAACAAGCTTCCTTACGATGCTGACAAGGATTTCGAACTGATAACGCGGTTGTTCTTCCTTGTCGAAGGCCTTGCCGTATCCGGCGCATCAGGCGTTAAATCTGTTGAAGAACTGAAGGCCCAGGCGTTGGCGCGCCCCGCCGCTTTCAATCTTGGCACTCTGGGCAACGGGTCTTTCCCCGAATTGTTTCTGAAGTGGATCAACAATCAATGGGGCACGCAGATTGCCGGCGTGCCGTTCCGTGGCGGCGGGCCGGTAGCGCAGGCGCTGGCTGCGGGTGATCTGCAAATCGCCAATATGGGCATCGGAAATTTTCTGCCGCTGGTGCAGGGCGGCCAGGTCAGGATTTTGGCGGTCGGCGCACCGAAGCGGTCCTCGCTGTTGCCGGATGTTCCCATATTCGAGGAAGTGGGCCTTGGCGGATACAAGGGCCGGGGCTGGTGGGGGCTCGCTGCACCTGCGGGCACTCCGCGTTCGGTAATCGACAAGATGAATGTCGAATTCACCAAGCTGCTCAAGGAACCGAAATTCATGGAGCAACTTGAAAAGCAGGCGACGCTCTCTGCGCCCACGACGCCGGCGGAATTTGCGGCGTTCGTGAAGGAAGATCGGCAAGCTGCGCAGGTTCTGATCAAGCTCGCCAACACAGCGCGCGAAGACTACACGCCCTGATTTCCGTTTGGCGATGAGACTGGCGGCGATGTTTGCACATGGGCCTCACTCGACCTAAGCTGCGACAACCTGTGAGGGCAGGTTGAATCAGGGGGGGGGGCGCGTGAGGATTTTACAATTCGCCGGAATCGGACTTGCGGCTGTCATTGCTGCATTTGGTGCGCAGGCGCAAAACTATCCAGACAGGCCATTGCGTCTCGTCGTTCCGCAACCTGCAGGCGGCGGCTACGATCTTGTCGGTCGTATTGCCGCGGACAAGCTTACGCAGCTTCTGGGTCAGAGCGTAATTGTTGAAAACAAGACCGGGGCAGGAACGCGCGCGGGCACTGATTTTGTCGCCAAGGCGCCGGCTGATGGCTACACATTGCTGGTGGGCGCTTCGCCCAATATCGTGTTCAATCCCGCGCTGTACAAAGATCTGCCGCACAATACTGAAAAGGATTTTACGCCGGTTGGGCTGTTCGTGGAATTCACCTATACGCTGGTGACGCGCAACGATCTGCCGCAGAAAAACCTTCCCGATCTCATCGCATTCGCCAAAGCCAATCCAGATAAAGTGACTTATGCCTCGGGGGGGCTTGGCACGGGACAGCATATCGCGATGGCGGTGCTGTCCAACCTTGCGGGGATCAAAACCGTGCATGTGCCGTATCGCGGCGCGCAACAGGCCTATCAGGACGTGATTGCCGGACGCGTCGATCTGTTCTTCGACAATGTAACCACGGCGCGGCCTTTGGTTGATGGCGGGCAGGTGCGCGCCATTGCGACATCCGCCAGCAAGCGCGTGCCTGTCCATCCCGATATTCCCACCGTGCGTGAGACAGGCGTGGCGAATTTCGTGCTGGAGACATGGTTCGGAATCTTCGTGCATTCGGCGACACCAAAACCGATTTTCGAGCGGCTGCGCGGCGAGATGGCGAAGATCGCGGTGATGCCCGATGTTGTCGATCGCTTCGCAAAAATGGGCGCAACGCCGATCCATCCTTCGGTGGAAGAGACCGGACGTATGGTTCACGACGATATCATCCTCTGGAAAAAGCTTTTGCAGGACGCAGGTGTGGAGGGATGATCGCGATGAGGGGATGTACGAACGCCATTGTTGCACTGTTGTGCTTAGTCTGCGCCATATTTACGCCCGCTTTCGCACAAAGCTGGCCGGATCGCGCGATCAAATTTGTTGTGCCGCAGCCGCCCGGCGGCGGCTTCGATACGATGGCGAGGCTGATGGCCGACAGGCTGCAACAACAACTGGGACAAAGTATCGTTGTTGAAAACCGCACCGGCGCAGGCACGCGCGCGGGTACAGACTATGTCGCCAAGGCTGTGCCGGACGGCTATACATGGCTGTTCGGTGGCCTGTCCAACATCGCGCTGAATATGGGCCTGTATAAAGACCTACCTTATGACTCGCTGGCTGATTTCAAGCCTGTGGGGCTGGCGATGATTGGCTCCTATACGTTGATCACGCGCAATGATGCGCCGCAGAAGAACTTCGCCGAGGTCATTTCCTTCGCGAAGGCCAATCCCGGCAAATTGACATATGCTTCTGCCGGCAAAGGCTCTGGCCAGCATATAGCAATGGCGGTCAGTGAAGCTCTGGCAGGTGTGCAGATGGTGCACGTGCCCTATCGTGGCGCACAAGCTGCCTATCAGGACGTGATGGCCGGACGTGTCGATCTGTTCTTTGACAGCACGGCGACTGCAAAAGCGCTTGTGGAAGGCGGCACGGTGCACGCCATAGTGGTGTCTGCGCGCAAACGGCTTGCAGCGCTCGAGAAGGTGCCCACTCTGAACGAGACCGGCGTTATCGACTTTGCCATGGAGAGTTGGTCGGGCATTTTTCTGCCGGCCAAAACGCCTGAGCCGATCCTTTCCCGCATGCGTCAGGAAATGGCGAAGATGATGGCCGATTCTGCCATGCAGCAACGTATACGCGGCATCGGGCAGGAGCCGCTGCTGCTTGGGCAGCAGGAGACAGATGCGTTCGTGCGCAATGAAGTTGAGCGCTGGACCAAACAATTGCGCAATGCCGGCTTGACCGGCGAATAAAGCAACAACAGACGGGGAGAGCGTTCATGTTTTCACGAGTGAAAATGGGGCTGGCGGCTGCCGCAGCGACCATCATTATTGCCTGTCCTGCGCTGGCGCAGACCTGGCCAGAGCGGCAGATCAAGATCATTGCGCCCTCGGCGCCCGGAGGGGGCTTCGATCTGACGGCGCGGACGTTTGCGGACCGGCTGTCGAAGTCGTTGGGTGTCGGCGTCATTGTGGAAAACCGGACAGGCGCTGGCACGCGCCTTGGCACTGAAATGGCCGCGCAGGCTGCGCCAGACGGCTATACGCTTGTCATCGGCGCATTGCCGAATATGGTCCACAACACAGGCTTTTATAAAACCCTGCGCTTCGATCCGTTGAAGGATTTCGTCATTCTGGGCATTCCCGTGATGTTTTCCTATACGCTGGTCGTGCCTGCAGATTCGCAGTTCAAGACATTCAAGCAATTGGTTGATTACGCCCGGGCAAATCCAGAGAAGCTGAATTACGGCGGCGGCAAGGGCACCGGGCAGCAGGTCGGCACTGCCATCGTTGCTCATCTTGCCGGTCTGAAGCTGACGTCGGTGCCTTATCGTGGCGCACAGGCTGTGTATCAGGACCTGCTCTCCGGCCGCATAGATCTTTATTTCGATAACTCTTCCACCGCCCGTCCGCTTGTGGAAGGTGGTCAGGTGCGTGCGCTGGTGGTCTCTGCGAAACAGCGGCTGCCGTTTCATCCCGAAATACCGACAGTACGCGAGAGCGGCGTCGCCGATTTCGATCAGGAGGGCTGGTTCGGTCTTTTTGCCCTGGCGGCGACGCCCAAGCCCATCGTTGACCGGCTCCGCGCGGAAATGCAGAAAATTACCGACAATCCCGATGTTCGTGCGTTCTGGGAAAAATCCGGCGGTGTGCCGCTTTCGATGAGCCTTGAAGCGCAAGAGAAAATGTTTCGCGATGACCTCGTGCGCTGGAAAAGAATGATCATTGATGCAGGCGAACAGCAGGAATAGTGCGCGGCGTCAGTTTCTTTGGAGTGTAAAGTCATGAATCGCAGCGCAGTCTTTTTGTCGTGCTTTCTTGTTGCCTGTGCTGGTGCGCCTGGCGCGCAGGCGCAGACGGTCGAAGACTTTTATCGCGGCAAGACGCTGCGCATCATCGCTTCGACCGGGGCTGCATCGACCTAAACGACCTATGCGCAACTGGTGGCGGAATTCATCGGCAATTACATGCCGGGCAAGCCTAATGCCATCGTGCAAAACATGCCGGGCGGCGGCGGCGTGCGCGCGGCCAATTATCTGACCAACGTGGCCCCGCAGGATGGCGTCTATCTGGGTGTTGTTCATGAAACGCTTGCGAGCGAACAGGTTCTCAAGCCCGAAGGCATCATGTTCGATATGTCGAAGATGAAATGGATCGGCGTGATGAGCATGATCACGTCGACACTCACTGTGCGCGGGGATGCGCCGGCCACGACAATCGAAGGAGCAAAACAGAAGGAAGTGATCGTTGCCTCTACAGGGCGCGGTTCGATTACCCATCAATTGCCGACCTTGCTGAACGCCATGTACGGCACGAAGTTCAAGATTGTTGGCGGATATCAGGCGATGGGCGAAATGACGCTGGCCATGGAACGCGGCGAAGTGCACGGCCGCGCTGGATCACTGGTAGGGTGGACACAAACGCGCGCCAAGGAATTGGCCGACGGCAAATTCGTCCATGTGGTGCAGGTCAATCTGCACAAGGATCCGACCTTGCCGAATGTGCAATTGCTTGTCGATCTTGCGCGCAATGATCGCGAACGGCAGATGCTGGAATTCATGTCATCATCGGCGTTGATGGGCCGCTCGCTGCTTGCGCCGCCGGGCACGCCGGATGACCGGGTGGCCGCATTGCGCGCGGCGTTCCAGGCCATGGTTAATGATCCCGTGTTTCTCGATGTGGCCAAGAAGCGCCAGCACGACATCATTCCAGCAACTGGCGAGGAAGTCGCTGCGGCTGCGGCGAAAACAGTATTGCTTCCCAAGGATTTGTCGGCGGAACTGACAAAAATTTTTGATCAGTAAAACGGGAAACAAGGAGAAATTCTTTACACTCTAGCTGTATCCGATTGGTAGAGAAGCGATTTTTCTAATTCGCCGATGGCGTTTTTTATTAAATTGATTTGGCAGGAGGAAACATGGACCGTTCGAAAATCGAAGACCTGGTTCGCCAAATTTACAAGACCCGCACTTCGAACGACCTTGCAGCGGTGTTGAATCTCTTCGGCGATAATGCCTTATTTCACATGGCAGGCGCCAGCGGGCCGGGGCGTGTTGCTGCGCGGGCCGAGGGACAACAGAACATTTCAGATCTCATGTCTGCAATGATTTCTGCCTGGGAATGGATTGATCATCAGATTTTGGATGTCCTGATTGATGGTCACAACGCGGCCGTGCGGTATCGCGCCCGGATGCGTTTTGTGCCGACGCAGGCGGTTGTGTAGACTGACCTGTTTGACCTCGTCAAATTCGAACATGGAAAAATCGCCGAACTCGTGCAGTTCTGCGACACGGCGCTGGCCACCGACCTTATAAACAACGCCATGTCGATGGCCGGCAAGCGCACCGCGGGCGGGGCCTGACGCGTTGACGATGATGCGTGAAAACGCCGACTCTATCGCCATATGCCACACGAGACTCAACACTCCGCTTGCAATTTCAGATGGTTTGCGGTTTATTGAAAACTGCGCTGGCATTCGCCAGACTTCGAATGAGGGTCCTGTGGCCAAGTCCGCCACCAGAGTTGCTGCCAAGACAGACGCGGGCGTTGCCGCCGCGCTGCTGCTTTTGCATGCCGCTGCCCTCCTTCTTGGGGCCCTGCTTCTTATCCGCCCCTGAGGGCCGGCCGGGCATTGCCCTGGCGCTCAGGGGACCGGAACCAGCCGAAGCAACCCGACGCCCTCTGCCTTTTTCAGCACACAGGCATATCCGGCGCATAGCGATCCAGGATCAATTTCATGACAAACGATAACACCCAGACACAAGAGCCGATGTCGTCTTCCAACCGCGACCGGGTGATCATATTCGACACGACATTGCGGGACGGCGAGCAATCGCCAGGCGCGACCATGACCTTTGAGGAAAAGCTCGAAGTTGCAGACCTGCTCGACGCTCTGGGCGTGGATGTCATAGAGGCCGGCTTTCCTATCGCCTCTGAAGGCGATTTCGAGGCGGTGAGCGCGATTGCAAAACGGGTCAAGCGGGCCAGCGTGGCCGGGCTCGCGCGTGCAGCCTTCAAGGATATTGACCGCTGCGCCGAAGCGGTGCGCCATGCAGTGAACCCGCGCATCCATACGTTCATCTCAACGTCGCCCCTGCATATGAAATACAAACTGCAGAAGGACCCTTCCGAGGTTCTGGAAATGGTGACGGCGCAGGTGACGCGGGCGCGCAACCACGTGCCTGATGTCGAATGGTCTGCAGAAGACGGCACGCGCACAGAGATGGATTTTCTTTGCCGCACTGTGGAAGCGGCGATCAAGGCGGGCGCCACGACAATCAATATTCCCGATACCGTTGGTTACACGGTGCCCGATGAGTACGAGCGCATTTTCCGCACCGTGCGCGAGCGCGTGCCCAATTCGGACAAGGCGATCTTCTCGGTACATTGCCATAACGATCTGGGCCTTGCTGTCGCAAACACACTGGCGGGCCTGGCTGGCGGGGCGCGGCAGATTGAGTGCACCATCAACGGCATTGGTGAGCGCGCGGGCAATGCCGCGCTGGAAGAGGTCGTGATGGCGCTGCGCACGCGTGCGGACATTCTGCCCTATTCCAACTCTATCGAAACGTCCATGCT
>CAMDKB010000146.1 GCA_945901195.1 Rhizobium sp. Q54 | reverse complement strand
CGGAACATCATCGAGCGATCCATGGCAAGGTCGGGCGCATCGATCTGCAACGTCAGGCCGGCTTTGTGAATGGCGTCATATTCCTTCTTCATTTCCCGGGCGAGGGCGTCGAGATACGCCTCGTGGTTCGCATAGAACGCATTCAGCATGGTGCTGGAAATGATGCCGGGCGACGGGGCCGTCATGAAGTTCTCTGCAAAGGCGCCCGCCGCAATCCGCTTGTAGCGCGCGGTCTCCGCATCGATCTGCGTGGTGTCCGTGTAATGCACCTCCGCCTGGCATTCGGGCGCATTCTGCTGCTTGCTGACGGCTGGAAACCGGCGCATCAACAAGGCGACGAGTTCTGGAAAATCCTCGAATTCCTTGCCACGACGCCGTTGGCTCACTCCGGCAAAGCCGCTCATGCGTTGCGGCACGTAGGTCTGGAAGCCCACCCGTTGTTGCTCGCCATCGTTTCCAACGTCGATGCCGGCTTCCTTTTGTTTGGCGACGACATGCGCGACCGCCGCATCCATCTCCCCGCCCATTTCAGCTTTGTCATAAGCCTCGTTCGCCTCGCGCGCCACGAGCAGCGCAGATAGTTTTGCGTTGCGCGGCAGGCTGCCGACATGGGTGGTGAGGATGCGGTCTTTGCTCAAAATCATGTCAGCGCCCCAAGAATCTGCGCTCGTGAACCAGAGCGCGTATTCGAACGGGGTTTTAGCGATTATTCTGCAATGATCAAACGATGGCTGGATGGAAATAGCAGGAGGGCGCTCGCTGTTGCCAAAACGATGAGACTCAGGCGGTGGGACAATACCCTTCAGCATTTTCTGAGACGGCGCAAAGGGTTGCGCGGAGGCCAACACGGCTGCCAAGTCAGCGCGCGGCGGTCAGATCTGGTCGGCAGGGCGAGCTGCGCAGGCGGGTTGCCCGACCGCTTTAAGCATAGTCATTTCGGGCGCAATTCTAATGCACAAGATTTTCGATCATCCTCCGCGCCTGGAAAATTGCAGAATCGTGCGCAATCGGCTGCATTTTGAAGTCGGGCGTGATGTCCAGCACCTTTTGTTGCGCCTCTATCATGGCGCGATCTTCATCGAAGGCATATGTTACGGTTTTCAACAATCGATCGTCCAATATTTCATTGCCGAGCGCGATATCCCTGGGATGGCCGAAAAAATAATGACTGGTCTTTTCGGTTTCCGGCGTTTGTACTGACAGATGTCTGAACTCTACCACATTCGACCGATCGCCAGCGTGTCCGCCCGTACCGAGGCGCGCAAACCCCGAATCCATGGCCAGAATATTGCCGCGCACGTGCCAGTCGTAGATGTTCCAGCGGTCCACCCGGTCGCCGAGGTTTTTCAGTTCGCGAATAAATCCCGGCGGTATATCGTTATCGAGAATGCGATGAATGCGCAGGCCGAACGGCATGTGTTCCACATGCGCTCGCGTTTCGGCCAGTGACTGGCTGCCAATGGTTTTCTCATGCACATAGGCAAGGTGCGAAAAATCCATGAGGTTGTCGATAATCAGAAGATAATTCGCCTTGTAATGGATATAGCCCGGTTTGTAGCTCCATTCAGGACTATCGAGATAGGGCCAGTCGAGAATGTCTTCTTCGCGCGCCTTGTCTGGATCGCCGGTCCATATCCAGAGCAGCTTCTGCTTTTCCACCAGCGGATAAGCTCGCACTTTCATGGTGGGGGGAATGCGATCCTGGCCGGGGATCTCTGTGCAGGCGCCCGACGAGTCGAATTTCAGCCCGTGATACATGCAACGCAGCGCGTCCCCTTCGATACGTCCAAGTGAGAGTGGCGCAAGGCGATGGCAGCATCGATCCTCCAGCGCGACGGCTGTTCCGTCATTCTTGCGATAAAGGACGACGGGTTCGTTGAGAAACGTCCGGCCGAGTGGCTTTTCGGCCGAGAGTTCACTGGCCCAGCCGGCGACATACCAAGCATTCCTGATCCACATGTCCATCTCCCTCATACTGATCTTGCTGCGGCGCTCGAAACCTTTTGCTACCGTTCCTTCCTGGAGGCAGACGCTGGCAGACCTGCCTCGTCCAGCATCTCAGAAGCCTTTTCCGTTAGTTTGTTGATCAGTTCCGACAATTGAATCCGCTCGGATCGCGTGAGCACAGACAGCAATTGTTCCTCGCGCTGTCTGGCAAATTCGGCGGCCTTATTTTGCGCCAGACGTCCCTCGCGTGTGAGTTCAACCCGGGATCGACGCCTGTCTTTTGTATCAGAAGTGCGGGTCAGGAATCCGCGCGTTTCCAGTTCCGCAATGGCGCGGCTCGTACCGCCGAAATCCATCGCGATACGCTCAGCGACTTCGTTGATTGTGGCGGGGCCATAAAATCCGATGATCTGCAGGGCGCGCCATTCGCGAATGCTCAACCCCATGGGCTTGGCGCTCGCGCGCGTGGCATGAAGCGCAATACGCGTGCTCAGAACCAGCAGGCGCGCGGGCAAATGCGCGTCAAGATTGACGGGCTCAAGAAGCGAAGTTTTCAAGCCAGAGGGCATGCGCGCGGCTCAGCTCCCAACCAAATTTTCGTCCAGACTGGCAAAGTGAAAACGCCAGACCTTGTATGCGAACGCAATCTATGAGATATCAATTAAAATCGCAACCGCTAAAAGCAGGGCTGCGCCTTGAGTACGTCTTTGGAGGAGGGCCGATGACAGTTTCCGCGAATCCGCCCTCACATTCTGAGAGGGCGCGCAGCGATGGCGCTGAAATTGTCGCGCGCCTCACGGCCATGATCCCCGCCTTGCGTGCGCGCGGACAAGACGCGGAACGCGAAGGCCGTATTCCCGCAGATACGATTGATGAATTGCTTGCTGCAGATGTCTTCCGGGCCGTGGTCCCGGCGCGTTTTGGCGGACATGAAGTCGAATTCCGGCATATACCCCGCATCTTCCGCGAAATCGGCAAGGGTTGCGTTTCGACCGCCTGGGCGATGGGGTTTCTTGTCTATCACAATTTTCAGTTCGCTCATTTTCCTGAAGAGGCGCAGCAGGAGGTTTGGGGCAGGGGACGCGGCTTCACGATGGCCCCGGGGCAGGTTATGCCCTCGGGGCGTGCGGAAGCTGTTGAAGGCGGCTTCCGTCTGTCGGGTCACTGGGGTTATGCCACAGGCATTCTGCACGGGGACTGGATGCTTGTCAGCGCGCCAGTCGTCAACGCTGAAACCCCCAATGAAATCTACCGGTTTTATGTGCCTGTCTCAGAATTTCGCGTTCATGATACATGGCACGTGGCAGCGATGCGCGCGACCGGCAGCCATGATGTCGAGTTGGAGAATGCATTCGTTCCCGCCTACCGCTCGGTGACGGTGAGGGAATTGCGCAGTGGTGCATCGGCCGGTCTGACCAACAATTCTGGCCCGCTCTGGCGCATTCCCTTGCTCACATTCATGTCGCTTGGCGCAGTCGGACCCATGGTGGGGGCGGCTGAAGCGATGTTTGAAATCGTCACGGGATCGTTGAAATCAAAAGTCCGCGCCTATTCTACCGAAAGAGCGCAGCAACAGATGTCTACGCGTGTGCGGCTGGCGCGGATCGGAGCGCGACTCGCCGCGATGACTGCGCTCTATGAATCCACAATCAACCAGGTGGAAGCAATTGCGGGGCAGGGGCTTGCCTCTTCGCAGCAAGAACGTGCAGAGACACGCGCATTTGTTTCCTTCATCGCAAGCGAGGCCCGTGCGCTTGTGAACGAACTCGCACTTGAGGCTGGCTCTCGCGCCAATTATCTGGATTCGCCGGTGCAACGGTTTCAGCGCGACGTCAATGCGCTGGCGACCCATGCGCTGTTTGACTTTGATCACACCGGCGACCTCTACGGGCAATGCCTGCTTGATATGAATCTGCCAGCTGGCGCGATGGTCTGAATGAAGTAGCAAGTACCGCTGCCAAGTACCGCTACCCTGTGAATTTTATGGAAGGTGCAATGCATGACGAAAGACTCAATTCTGCCCTCCCTGCATTTTGTCGGCAGCGTGCCGTTATCCAGCGGGCGCGAAGTCTTCGACATGCTGGCGCGCCGTTTTGGCCGCTGGCTCAGTCGTATTCCCGACGGTGAAACCGGCGGGCGCACCAACTGGATTCAATATCAGGAAGACGTCTTTGCCCGTCATCCGGATTTTGCGCGCATAGAAGGCCCCGCTGATCCCCGCAGCGGCTCCGCCAAGCGCGCGCAGACCGGCAAGTTTGATCTTCTGCCGGGCAAGAAGCCATCGCCTGAATCCTTTGGGAGTCTGGGCTATGCGCAATCGGCGCTGGAATCCTGGGAGGATTTCAAGGCGCTGCAGGCCAGCGGCATTATCGGCAAACACCAGCGTTACATGGTGCCAATTCCATCGCCGTACAACGTAATAAGCTTCTGCATCATGCCGGAGTCGCAAGCGGCGGCGGAAATACCTTATGAAGCCCGATTGCTTCAGGAACTCGACGAGATCCTCGCCAAAATTCCGCATGACCAGCTCTCGATCCAATGGGATTGCGCGCATGACATGCAGGCCTTCGATGGCGCGCGCACACCGTGGTTCGCACCTGCCAGGGCAGGCATTATCGAGCGCCTGGCAAGGCTCGGCAATCGCGTCCCTGAAGGCGTGGAGATGGGCTATCATTTCTGTTACGGCAGCTATGGCGGCCGGCATTTCGTGGAACCCAAAAGCACAGCCGCCATGGTGCAACTGGCCAACGGTATCCTTGGCGAATTGAAGCGCAGTCTCAATTTCCTGCACATGCCTGTGCCGATTGAGCGCGACGACGATGCCTATTTTGCGCCACTGGGACAGCTCGAGCGGCCCGATGGTATGGAAGTCTACCTCGGCCTCATTCATGATCGCGATGGCGTGGAAGGCACTTTGCGCCGCATGGCGGCTGCGCAACGGCATTTCGACAATTTCGGCCTGTCCACGGAATGCGGCTTTGGCCGCTACCAGCCTCAGGAGGCCGTAGCGATCCTGGATACGCATAGCCAGGTGATGGACGCACTGGCCGCGAAGGGATAGGCGGACAACACAGAATCCTTCCTTGCACAAACCAGGCAGGTTTGCTTGTCTGGCGGCGGGACGGGATCGAGGCGGGGGAAACAGGTGCGCGCGCAAGCAGAAGTCACGATATCCCGATTTTGGGCCGCATCGATGGAGGCTTTCGTTTGACCTCCATTCTCTCCGCACACGGCGTTGGCAAATCATTTGGTAGCCATGCCATTATCCGTGATCTCACCTTCAACGCGCGCGAGGGCGAATTCATCTCGGTTGCCGGTCCATCCGGTTGCGGCAAGACAACCTTGCTGATGTGCATTGCCGGCCTGTTGAAGCTGGACGTGGGCTCGGTTGAATTTCAGGGCCAGAAAATATCTGAACCGCCACCGGGGCTCGCGGTCGTGTTTCAGGATTACAGCCGTTCCTTGCTGCCCTGGAAGTCCAATATGGAAAATGTGGTTTTCGGCATGAAGCGGCTGGAAAACCTTAGCGCCAAAGAAAAGCACGAGCGCGGTGCGGAGATCTTGTCCAGCGTTGGCCTTCGGGGCTTTGAGAAACATTATCCCTGGCAGGTTTCGGGAGGGATGCAACAACGCGTCGCCATCGCGCGCGCCCTTGCGGCCAATTCAAAACTTCTTCTGCTTGATGAGCCACTGGCGGCTGTCGACGCGCAGACTCGTGCCGACATGCAGGACCTGCTTCTGGAACTGGCGGCCAAATACAAGCAGACCTGCCTCCTGGTCACACACGACGTCGATGAGGCGGTTTATCTGGCTGACCGTGTGATCGTGTTGTCCAACCGCCCGACCCATGTGATCGAGGAAATCGAGGTGCCCCTTAAATCGCCGCGCGATCAGATCGCGACCCGCTCCGACCCGATATTTCTTGATCTTCGGGCTCGCATTCTCTCGCGCATCAAATCGCTGAAAGGCCCCGGCGGAAATGCCGACATGCCACACTGATGAATTCCAAGGAGGGTAGTATGAAAAAAGCATATGCATTTACGGTGGCGATGGCCGCCTTTGCCAGTGCATTCGTTCTGGCAGTTCCCGCGCAGGCGCAGACAAAGGTGAAGATCGCTTATCTGCGCGCCTCCCAATTGGTCACCCACTGGCATGCAGAAAAGCTCGGCCTCTTCAAGAAGGAAGGTCTGGAGACCGAGATCATCAACGTCAACAATGGCCCGGCGGTGGCCGCTGCTGTGGCCAGTGGTTCAGCCGATGTGGGCTGGGCTGGCGCTGTGCCGATTGTGTATGCCCGTGCGCAGAACCAGCCGTTCAAGGTCTTCATCGCTGCCGGCATGGAATCTTCGGACAATTGGGCCGTGTTCATCGTCGCCAGCGGGCGCTCGGGGGTGAAGACAATTGCCGATCTCAAGGGCAAGACCTTTGTGATGAACGCAGTCGGCGCCGTCTGCGAATTGCAGATGCGCTCTCATTTCAAGAAAGCTGGCATTGCCTTTGAGGATGTGAAGACGATCATTGCGCCATTCCCCCAGATGCTTCCGAATCTGGAACTGGGCAACGGCGATGCAGCTTGTCCCATCGAACCTTTCGTCACGCAGATGCGGCTGGGCGGCAAGGTCAATCCAGTCATTCTCGCGCGCGGAAACGTGCCGGACATGGCTGAAAAGAAGATCGTCATTCCCGCCGACGCCTATTTCGCCACCGAGACATGGCTCGGCAAGAATCCGCAGGCAGCCGCCGGCCTTCTGCGCGCGATGGTGGCCGCCAACAAGGATCTGTCGACCGACATGAGCAAATACCGCCAATATCTCATGGATGAATTCAAGATGCCGAAGGATCAAGCCGAAGGCGTCGAGATATTCATGAACCGTGGCGACCAGGCGCCGCGTGTGGCTCAATGGCAGGTGCTGATAGACGCCATGACTGAGGTCGGCATGATGAAGCAGCCTATCCGGGCGGCCGATATCGTGTTCGAGCACAAGAACTAATACGGCGGTGAAACAATCGGCAACCAGCTATATCGTTCGAAAGTTCGGCGGACTGGCGGTCTTCGCGTTGATCTGGGAGGTCGTGTCCCGTTCGGGCCTCGTCCTTCAGGATTATTTCCCGCCCGTCACAGCCATTCTGGTTGCGATGGGCGAGGAAATCCGCTCGGCCAAATTTGTCGATAATCTTTTCACCACCTGGGGCCGCGCTCTGGGAGGTCTCGCCATCGCGATCGTTCTGGGCATCGGACTGGCCATTATCGCGGCGCGCTCGTACGTCTTGCGCCGCATGCTCTCGCCGTTTGTCGACATGCTGCGTGTGCTGCCGCCCCCCGCAATCGTGCCAATATCCATCTTCGCGTTCGGCATCGGCACAAAGCTCTATCTGTTCATCGTTATCTTTGCGGCTGTCTGGCCAATTTACATCAACGCAGTCAATGCCCTGGCCGCCCCCGAGCCGGTGCAGATCGCCACCGCCCGCTCCATGGGCTATGGCGATGACGAGATCCTCTATCGCGTGCGCCTGCCTGCTGCCTTGCCCGAAATTTTCACCGGCATTCGCATTGGCTCCGGGCTTGCGCTGCTGGCGGCTGTCGCTGCCGAAATGATCGCCGCCAGTTCTGGCCTTGGCGCGCTGCTCTACGATGCCGGCTTCACTTTGCGGGTGAAGGACATGTTTGCCATCATGTTCTTTGTCGGGATCTCCGGCATCTTGCTCAATGCACTTGTCGCCACGGTGCGCCGGTGGCTGATCGGTTGGCACATTGATCTGGCCGCCATGGGAGAACACGCATGAGGCGGTTCAACTGGCCCGGCGCGCTGTTTCTGGCCGTCATGGCCCTCGGCTGGGAAATATGGGCCGCCTCAGCCCTGTCACCGAATTTTCCACGCTTCTCGACTGTGATGCTGGCCCTCATCACAGATTTCGACGTTATCGCGCTGGAAACCCTGCAAACCCTGAAACGCGCCGCGCTCGGCTTCCTGATCGCCCTTGTCACCATGCTGCCCCTCGGCATCTTTCTGGGGCGAGTGAAGAAAGTCGGCGATCTCGTCGAACCCGTGATCGAATTCATCCGTCCGCTGCCGCCTATCGCGCTGATCCCGGTGTCGATGATCTTTCTGGGCATAGGCGACCCCGCGCGCATCGCCGTGGTTGCCTATGGTTGCGCGTTTCCCATCCTGATCAATTGCATGGAGGCTGTACGCGGCGCCCACCCTATGCTCGGCAATGTCGCCCGTTCCCTGCGGCTCACCCGTTTCGAGCAGATGCGCCTGGTCGATCTGCCCGCGGCCCTGCCGCAGATCATGGGCGGCGTCCGTATTTCCATTGCCACCGCGCTATTGCTGTCCGTGGTGGCCGAAATGCTGCTCGCCGCCAATGGCCTCGGCACCTTCATCGTGCGCGCCCAGGAACGCTTCGAGATCGCCCGCAACATGGCGGCGCTGCTCACCATCGTAATCCTGGCGCTGATCATCAACATCGCTCTGGAATATGCCGACCGCCACCTGCTGGCCTGGCGCCATCAGCGCACCGGCGGTCAGCACGCCTGATAGCCTCGGGTCGGTGTGAAGATGAGGGCGCTACGGCTTCAACCTGAGGTTTATTTGCAAATCGCACACGTGCCTCGGTGTGGATTTCAAACCAGGCTCAAGACCAAAGTGATGCGTCAAGCCACACCGCTTTTATGTCATGATTCCAAGGCTGTGAGCTCATTGCTTTCTGTGATGGGGAAAGACACCGAATTTTCTTGCGGCGTTTCAGATGTTTTTTTCGTATTGAAATTGAAATTTAATAGCGGAGAGAAAGCTCCGATCTCGGCAAGCAGAACAGCGATTTCTGCCTGACGGGAAACGCCCAGTTTGATACAGGCGTGCCGCAACTGATTGCGCGCTGTCACTTTCGAAATGCCGCGCTGCAAGGCGAATTCTTCAGTCGATTGGCCATAACCGACGGCATGTGCCACCAATGCTTCAGCCGGACTAAGACGATATTCACGTTTCAAGGCATCGAAGTTTATTTGCCGTTCAGCCAGAAGACGGCGCCAGACGAGAAGGAACGCGCTTTTGTGCCCATCGGGATCAGTTTGCGTTTCTGCAAAATAATTGGGGACACCTATGATATGGATAATTCTGCGCTCTGTAGTGTTGTCCAGCTTTAGAGTCATGAAGTCGGAACGAAAAATGGAACTACCTTTTTCCATTTTGCGCAAAATTGATTGCAGTTTTTCTTCATTGGATTTGTCTTTGAAGACAATTTTTAGGCCATCGGAATTATCATAATAAAAGGTCATGTCCGCCGCTTGCATGTTCTGCATCATCTTGTTTTCATCGAGTACCCTCAAGCTGGAATTAACGATCAAGGCTGCCGAATAGATAGCTGACAGAATTGGCATTGTTGCGTCTTGCCCCGATGGTTCGAGTTAGGCAGGTTCTGGAAAGCGGCTAAGCTTCGTGCTGGACACGAATATTAGAACACCTCGCGCGCCGATACTGTTCAGTACAGTGCCCTCAGCAAAAAATATACCATGCGCATGTTCGCAATTGCCAAGGCGATAAGATGGGCCTCATCCCGTCGGTACTAGTGCCCCGGGTCACTCGAACTGAGGGTACACCCTCTTCAGCTTAACGCGGGCGTTGGCAGTTGTGAATTGCCAATCTGCTTTGGCGTTGTGCTTGTTGCGCTTGTCTTGCCACGCGGCGACTTCGTTAATGAGCGTTTGCTTGTCGGGTATTCGACGGTCGAGGCATTGATGAGCGAGAACGCCGAGTT
>CAMDKB010000145.1 GCA_945901195.1 Rhizobium sp. Q54 | reverse complement strand
AGTAACGAAGAAAACTTGTCGTCTCAACAGCCGCCGCGAAGTCCAGTCCATCATGCGCCATCGTCGTGCTCCACCTCAAGAATCAGTGGACCGCGACAGATTCAGCCTTTCACCAGATTGTCACGGACTTCTTCACCCGATTGCCCTGGGCGGTTAAAGCTGCTGTCTGGTCAGACGACGCGCGCCATGCTTTGTTGCTGCCAAAAAACCGGCAAGATACTGGGAGGCAGACGTGGCGGATTCAATCGCAATCGGCGGCTATACAATTACAGCGTTCAGCGATGGCCGTCTGCAAACCACAATAGAGGGCGCAGGCGCCAGCGACACCGCCGTCATTCGCGCCTTCACTGGCAGTGAAAATCCCGAGCCAGTCATTTTCGCAGTGAACACATTCCTGATCGAAGGACGGGGTATTTGTGCGCTGGTAGACACAGGCTGCGGCAACACGCGTGGTCCGGGCCTGGGCAAATTGACCACCAATCTGATTGCCGCGGGAAAACCACTTGCCGCGATCACCCATGTGTTGCTGACGCATTTTCACCCCGATCATAGCAACGGCCTGATTGATGGCGCTGGCGCTGCGGTTTTCCCAAATGCCGAATTGATTGCCCATGAGACTGAAGCCCGGTTCTGGCTCGATACTGAACCATCGCAATCGTCCAACGAACGCATTCAAAGAAACCGGCAAGCCGCGCAGCAAGTTTGCGCGCCGTATCAGAAGCGCATGCGCCGCGTGCAAGATGGCGAGGCGCTGCCGGGAATTCTGGCGCGGGTTTCGCCCGGTCACACACCCGGCCATTCATGCTGGATCGTCGAGGATGATGGCGACAGCTTGATGATTTGGGGCGACACGATTCATCTCACGCGCTTGCAACTCGCGCATCCGGAGATTGGCTTCAATGTGGATGTCGATCCGGCGATGGGCGCGGCGTCCCGCATGCGGCTTCTGGACCAGGTTTCCGCCGACCGGACCCGCGTTGCAGGCATGCATCTGGAATTTCCGGGCTTTGCGTATATCGTGAAGCGTGGCGGCAAATATGAGCTGGCGGCTGAATAATCAAACCAGCAAATGTGGAGGACTTTATGACAGGGCAGGCAAACGCATCCATCAAGATGGGTGATTATACGGTCACGGCATTCAGCGACGGCATCTTTCAGACAACCATCGATGTAACGATCGGTGTCGACAAGGAGATGACGCAGAAGATCAGCGGCAAGGGGCTCAACGATCCCGTGTTTCTGGCGGTGAACGCGTTTCTTATCGAAGGACGCGGCGTGCGTGCGCTGGTTGATGCAGGCTCGGGCGACACGATGGGCCCGGCGCTTGGCAAATTGCCGGAAAACCTCGTCGCTGCAGGCAAATCGCTCGATAGCATCACTCATGTCCTGTTAACGCATATTCACCCCGATCATTCCAATGGACTGATTGATGGTGCGGGCAACGCCTGGTTTCCAAAAGCCGAAGTTGTGGTGCAGGACGCTGAATACAAATTCTGGGTAGAGCGCGACCTCTCCGAAGCCGCCCATGATCGCCAGCGCGGCAATATGGTACGGGCAAAAGCATCCGTTGTGCCTTATGCAAAACAGATCACACGCATTTCCAACTGCGAGTTTCTCCCCGGCATCCATGCGCAGATGTCGCCAGGGCATACGCCCGGCCATAACGCCTGGATTGTAGAAGGCGGCGGCGAAAGCCTGATGATCTGGGGCGACACGATCCACATGGATTTCCTGCAATTGCAGAGGCCCGATATCGCATTCATCTTCGATACCGATCCTCAGCAGGCGGTCAGGTCACGCATGCTCCTGCTTGACCAGACCGCCGCAGACCGTACGCGTATCGCCGGGATGCATCTGGACTTCCCGGGCTTTGGTTATGTGAAGCGCCGCGACGGGCGCTATTTCATCGAACAGGAATAGCGAACTTGCCAGGTGCGCGATCACGCGTGGTCGCGCACAATCTGGCGCATCGTAGCGAACAGGATGAGGATGCTGCATCCGATTATCACGGCAACCGTGCTGATGCGCATGGTATCATCGGGCATCAGCATGAAGATGCGCCTGTTGTTGACTGACGCCGCCGCTGCGACCGCAAAAAACACGACGATCACATTGGCCGTTACGCCAAAGCTTGATCGGCCCATGATACGATCCAGAAAATGTCCCATGGCCGTTGAGAAGACGACAAATACAAGCGCCGTGCGAATGAAATGTTCTGAAAGATAGACTTGTGCGAGCCAGTTTGTGATGTTCATTGCCAATCCCCGGTAGTGCTGACCATAATCTTCGGGTGAGGCTGGAAGATGCCACATTCGCGGGCGTAAGCCAGCGAATGTGGTGAATGCGGTCAACGGCCTGTTCCCGCACGAGCACGCAATCGATATTCATTTGTCCCGTTATTATGCCGCTTATTTCGATAAAAATCGAAAGAACTTTAACGGCCCTTCACCATATCGGGGTAGTTGCGCTCTAACGGCGGTTAATCATGCTGTTTTCAGCGTAATCCGGCTCACACCCTCCAGTTCCGCCTCAAGCGTAACTGCCGTTGAAAGGTCGTAGGGCTTGGTTAACGTGCCTGTCGTGATGAATTGCCCAGCCTTGATTCCGCCGAGCCGGTCAGTCTGCATGTTTGCAAAAGCGATCACCGGCGTCATCGGGTCGCCCTGCTGATGCCCGCCGAGACGATCGCTGATCACCTTGCCATCCTGCTTGAGAACACAGCGGATCTGCGAAAGATCGAGATTGCGAAAGTCATTCAGGCCGGGACCAGTGGCATAAGCATTGTTCGCGAAGTTGTCGGCCAGACGTGTAGCAAATGGCAATTCAACGCCCTGTTTGAAACGGGTGCCCACCAGTTCAATGCCGGCAAAGATTTCCAGCACAGCATCAAGTATTTCTTCACGCGAATACGGTTTCCCAGGACGCGCTGGCAGATCGCGGCCAAAACGCACTGCAAGTTCCGCCTCAACTTTCACGCTGTTCATGTCGCCATCAAATTTAAACGTGCCGCCATCAGCGATGCTGTCGCAGGCAAATACCGGTGCACCCCATCCGCCGCCGTCTGGCATCAGGCCGACTTTCCATCCAGCGACAGTGGTGTTGAGACCGGCAGCAACTTCGGCCTGCACCGCATAGGATTCTGCTAAATCCTTGCAGGTGATAGCAGGGTCAAGGCTCAGATATTTGCGCGTGCGGCGCGCTTCTATCAGGCGGGCCGAAAGCGGATGGGATGCAGACATAAGTTTCTCCTGAATTGTTCGGTAGGGGTTATCTCTGGGAATCCTGCGTCAGATAGATTGGCTTTGCGCCATCGCTTGCTGGCGCGCCTGCAGCGCGATGAAGCAATGTTTCCAGCTGCGCGCGTGTTGTGACCGTGCAAGTGAACCTGTCGGCCTTTATGGTTTTCAAACCCGCAGCGTCGGCGATTGTCCGGTCGCAGACATCCGGACGCAGACGCCATGTTCGTCCCGGCCGCGAGTCATCCTTTGTAGCCAACACATATTGTACAGGACCACCGCCACTTCCCCGCATCTGAATCACCAGCCAGCTGGCATTCAGCGAATGGAGCGAGGCGATAACAGGCTTTTTATCGGGCTCTGAAGGAGTCTTGATCAGATAGCCGCTGCCCTGCCGGGTGACATTGAGCCGGACAATCTTGTCGCCATCCGGATAACTCCAGTTCCCCGCCAGCGCAGCGTTGGAAATGCCCTGTGCCTCTGGCAGCAGAGCGGTATCCGATCCCACACAGGCCGACAGCAGGCCCGCAACGCAGATTGCAGTAAACAAACGCAACATCGTTTGCGCCTTAATCCTTGCGTCCCTGCGTATGCCCGCGTGCACTGCCGGGAGCGCCGACATCAACCCGCGCATCAATCACATATATGCCACCCGCTTTGACTACGGCTTCGCCGCGTTTGAGGGCAGCTGCAAAATCCACCGCATTCATGACCGGACCTTCGCCATCAAGTCCCTGCGCCTTGGCGATGGCGACAAGATCAATGGCCGGGTTCACCATCTCCTGACCGACGAATTTGTTTTCAACCGGACGCCCGCGCACAACCGCCATGCGTTCCTGATGGGCGACGTCATTGTAATAAACCTGATTGTTGGCAATCACGACGAGCAGCGGAATGCCCATGTGAGCTGCGGTCCAGAAAGCATTGCAGCCCATGGTAAAGTCGCCATCGCCGATAACTGTCATCGGGAAACGGCCCGAGCCCTTGATGGCGAGCGCCGTGCCAATGGCGTTCGATGGGCCAGAACCAACACCGCCACCGCCATCAAAGCCCGCAAAATCCAGGGGATGACGGAAATTGATCGTGTCCGTAGGCCAGCCCAGGGCATAACCGGCCATTGTGACCTCGCGGCTGTCGCAGAATTCGCGAACGACCAGCGCCAGATCGCGCAGGCTCATCACGCCTTCCGGACGCGGCTTGCCCAGCGCGGGCGCGTTGCGCACTGGCCATTTCGCTTCGGCTTTGGCAGTCGCACCACGCAGCTTGTTGATGGCGGCGAGCAACGGCCGCACAAGCTGATCGGGAGAAGACAGGATTTTCAAATCGGCAGGAGGCAAGCCGAAATGGTCCATGCTCCAGCCATTGTGAAGATAATCATCGACGGTGCAGTGAATGATTTTCGCATTCACTTCAGCATCCTTGCCGAGCGTCTGGATGAAGTGCCCCTTCAGATCAATCCAGTCGAGGGCAAGAATGACATCGGCGTCCTTGATATATTCCGCCGATGCCGGCGACGGACGGAAACGCGACTCGATGGGATGCAGCGGATGTTCCGTCGGGAAAGCGGGAGCCGTCTTGGCATCTGTGAGCACGGCGCCGCCGATGGCTTCGGCAAGTTCCACACGCGCGGCCCAATCGTCCATACGCCGGGAGACGCGGCCCATGAGGATGACCGGCTTTTTCGCGTTGGCCAGCATTTTTGCGGCTTGATCAACAGCGTCAGAAGACGGAGCCGGCGGCAGGCCAGGTTTAAAACGTTCGGTATCGGGAAATTTGATTTCCTTCTCCAGCTTGGATTCCTGCAGGCCCACATCGAGGCACACATAGGTCGGCCCATAAGGGTGGGTGCTGGCGATCTGCCAGGCGCGTGTGAGAGATTCGACAGCAGCGCCCGCAGAGCGCGGCTCATCGTCCCATTTGGTATAGTTGCGGATGATCGCGCCTTGATCCTTGGATGTATGAATCCAGTCGATCCAGGGACGGCGTTCTTCCGCATCGCCGGGGCCCGTCGCGCCAAGGATCAGGACGGGATTGCGAGCGCACCATGCATTGAATACAGCCATCGTGGCATGCATCAGGCCAACGTTTGAATGAAGCGCCACCGCCATGGGCTTTTCGGTGATCTTGCCATAACCCTGGGCGATGCCCACCGCATGCTCTTCGTGCAGGCAGACCATCATCTGCGGGTCGCGGTTGCCCAGATAATTGACAAGGCTGTCGTGCAGGCCGCGATAGCTTGCCCCCGGCGTCAGCGCGATATAGCGCACGTCAAGCCGCCGCAGCATTTCCGCCATCGCGTCGGAGGCCCAGCCGATCTGCGCGTTGGAGGGCTTGAGCAACGGATCCTTGCCATCGAAACGTGCGGTGGCGACGGGCGTCTCGCGCGTCACTGGCTTGGCGCTGCTGGTCATGGCTTCCTCCGGGACTTTGGTACGCTCTGAGGCGATAGCATGGGTATACACCGGGGCGGACAAGAGTCGAGCGCCCCCCTTACACCCAGGTCAAAGTCCGGCTATGCTCACTTTCACCTGGAAGGAAGTCCAGGCCCCAATACCGCCGAGACGGTTTTACGGGCATGGCGGCACAAGGAGAAGGGCATGAGTGATATGCGGTTTGAAGCGCCTGCGACGGTTGACGCTGCTGTGGCGTTACTGGCAGGCGCAAAAGGCATTACGCGCATTCTGGCTGGCGGCACGGATGTGATGGTGCACTTGCACTCGGATATGGTTGAGCCGGAATTGCTTGTCGACATCAAGCGTATTCCCGATCTGCATGGCATCAGCAAGGAAGCCGGCGGCTGGCGCATTGGCGCAGCTGTAAGCAGCATGCAGATGATGGATCACACGGAATTCGCCAAGGCCTGGCCGGGCATTATCGATGGCGTCAAGCTTATCGGCTCCATGCAGGTGAAGGGCCGCGCCACAATCGCAGGCAATCTCTGCAACGCATCGCCCGCCGCTGACAGCGTCCCTTCCCTTCTGACGGCAGGCGCGATTGTTTCCATTGCTGGCCCCAACGGCAAACGCCAGGCGCCTGCGGCACAGATTGCAACGGGACCAGGCAAGACCACCCTCGGCAAGGGCGAGTTCATCACCTCGATCTTCATTCCCGACGCGCCTCCCCATACCGGCAGCGCTTATCTGCGTTTCACACCGCGCACTGAAATGGACATTGCTGTTGTCGGTGTCGCGGTCAGCCTGACCCTCGACAATGCAGGCAAATGCACGGCGGCGAGCATGTCGCTGGGCGCTGTCGCCGCGACAGCATTGATGGTGGAAGATGCAGCGAAGGCGCTCGTCGGCAGTACGGTTGATTCCGCCGCGCTGGACCGGCTCGCAGCTGCCGCAAGCGCGGCCTGCCGTCCTATTGACGACAAGCGCGGCACAAAAGAATTCCGAATCAGGGTTGCAGGAGTGCTGGCGCGCCGTGTCGCGGCCATGGCGCTCGAACGCGCGAAAGGAAACTGAGATGGCCAGACTTTATGTTTCATGCCGGATTAACGGCGACGATACCGAATATCTCTGCGACACCAGCCAGTCGCTTCTCGATGTTCTACGTGACGAACTCGAACTGACCGGCACCAAAGAAGGCTGTGCGACTGGCGATTGCGGCGCCTGCTCGATCACCGTCGATGGCGTACTGGTTTGTTCATGCCTCGTATTAGGCGCGGAGATGAGCGGCAAGAGCATCGAAACCATCGAAGGCATGGCGAAGGGCGAAAAGCTGCACCCGCTGCAGGAAAAGTTCATCGAGCATGTGGCCCTGCAATGTGGCATCTGCACCCCAGGACTGCTGATCGCCTCGCGCAATTTGCTGGAACGCAATCCAAACCCGACGGAAGAGGAAATCCGCTTCTGGCTGGCCGGCAATCTATGCCGCTGCACAGGCTACAACAACATCGTCGATGCAGTGACTGCCGCTGCCAAAGAACTCAGAGGAGCCTGATATGGGACGCGCACCATCACCATTCGGTACGATGATCAAATATGAGCCCAAGGCTCTCAAGATTGTAGGCGGCAAGCCGACCGATCGCCCCGACGCGATCGACAAGGTGACCGGCCGGGCCCGCTATGCGGCCGACATCAACCTGCCCGGCCAGTTGATCGGCAAGGTACTGCGCAGCCCGCATGCGCATGCCAATGTCATTTCAATTGATTTGTCGGAAGCCAGGAAACTTCCCGGCGTTAAGGCTGTCGTCTGCCGTGACGATTTTCCGGATATGGAAGTCGAATACGCGGCCTCCGGCGAGTTGATGGTCAACTTCAAGGACGTGACGCGCAACATGATGGCGCGCGAAAAAGTGCTTTACGATGGGCATGCAGTGGCAGCTGTTGCTGCGACATCCGAAGCCATCGCCAAGAAGGCGCTGAAGCTGATCAAGGTGCAGTATGAAGTGCTGCCGCATGTCATCAACGTTGTTGACGCCATGCAGCCAGATGCGCCGCTCCTCGACGAAACCATGTTTACCAAGGGCATTGAACCCAAGCCCGAGAAGCCCTCCAATATCGCGCTGCGGATGATCAGCAAACTTGGCGATGTAGAGGAAGGTTTCAAAAGGGCTGATCTCATCATCGAGCACGAATACAACACGGCGGCGACCCATCAAGGCTATATTGAACCACAGGCCTCCATCGCCAACTATACCGATGGTGGCGTGGTTGAAGTCTGGACCGGCACTCAGGGTCACTTCGTCTTCCGCGCGCAGATCGCCAAATTGCTGAAGATGGATATCTCTAAGGTCAAAGTGACGCCGGCAGAACTCGGTGGCGGCTTTGGGGGCAAGAACAACGTCTATCTCGAACCCCTCGCTGTAAAACTCTCGCAGATCGCGCGCCGTCCCGTAAAGATGGTCATGACCCGCGACGAAGTTTTCCGCGCAACAGGCCCGACATCCGGCACCAACGTCAAAGTGAAGATGGGCGCGACGAAGGATGGCAAAATTACCGCGGCTTGGGCCGAGATGAACTATCAGGCTGGCGCGTTCGCCGGCTCTTCTCTTGGCCTCGCCGCGATTACCGTGTTCACGCGCTATGACCTCGAGAACGTTCTGGTTGTCGGCCACGACGTGATCTCCAACAGGCCGAAAGTGGCCGCCTATCGGGCGCCAGGCGCGCCGATGATTGCTTTTGGTGTTGAAAGCGTTGTCGATGAGCTGGCCGAAAAGCTGAAGATCGATCCGATTGACTTCCGCCTGCGCAATGCAGCCAAGGAAGGTACGCAGACGCATTTTGGACCCAAGCTCGGACGCATCGGCTATATCGAGACTCTCGAGCGCGCCAAGGTGCATGAGCATATGTCGCACAAGCTTGGCCCCAATCAGGGACGTGGCGTCGCCACGGGCTTCTGGTTCACGCTGGGCATGGAGACTTCGGCCACCATCAACATCAACGAGGATGGCACGGCTTCGCTGATCTATGGCACAGTCGATGTGACCGGTGGCATGCGTTCGGTCTTTTCCATGATGGTCGGTGAGGAACTCGGCATTCCCGCAGAAAAGGTGCGCTCTATTCCCAGCGACACCAGCGTGCTTGGTTTCAACTTCATGACCGCTGGCAGCCGTGGCACGACAGCCGGCAGCATGGCGGCCGTGAAAGCCACACGCAACGCCATCGCCCGCATGTGTGAAATCGCCGCGCGCAAATGGGGCGTGGAGACCGATCAGGTGGTCTGGGACGATGGGCATGCACGGCCGGCAGGCGCGAACGTCGGAAATTTCGAGCCCATGTCGGTCGCACAACTTGCCAAGGAAGCCTCATATTACGGCGGCACGATTGCAGGCCATGCGGAGATCAACGTCGTCAATCAGGGACCTGGCTTTGGCGCCCATGTGGTTGACGTTGAAGTCGACCGTTCAACGGGCCTGGTCAAAGTGCTGCGCTATACCATTATCCAGGATGCGGGTAAGGCCGTATTCCCCGATTTCGTAAAAGGTCAATGGCATGGCGGCGCGGTGCAAGGCATCGGCATGGCGCTGAATGAGGAATACATTTACAATGATAAAGGCATACTCATCAATGCCGGCTTTCTCGACTATCGCGTGCCGGTAGCCTCCGACGTGCCCTATATCAGCGCCGAAATCGTGGAAGTGCCTAACCCGAACCATCCCTATGGCGTGCGCGGCGTTGGTGAAGTGCCAATCATCCCGCCGATCGCGGCGATTGCCAATGCGATCTATCATGCCACAGGCGTTCGTATGCGCGAACAGCCTTTCTCGCCACCCCGCGTGCTGAAAGCACTGGACGACGCAACGCCAAGAATGGCGGCGGAATAGTCGCTCGACAGGCGATATCTGCCTGTGCAATCCGAAAAGCGTGATGGCCCAAGGTCATCACGCTTTTTTTTTGGGGGGGGGCCGATATTTCCATAAACTGACGGAATGTGTCGAATATTTTGAGATATACTCTGATCAGTTCACAACCCGAAAATCCTTTGGATTGATGACACGAAAATTGTCGGTGACCGAACTTCGGAACAGCGACCAGTTTCGCGGAACCTT
>CAMDKB010000144.1 GCA_945901195.1 Rhizobium sp. Q54 | reverse complement strand
CAATCAGCGCCTCCTGTTCCTCCCAGGCTTCGCGATACCAGACGATGGGAGCAATGCGCGGGTTTTCCATACGCTGCATACCCAAGGTCTTGGCAGCGTCGAAGGCCTTCTGCAATTCAATTGGCACCCATGGATATTTCAGCACAATTTCGCGCTTGATACCCAGGACATGCATGATCGGGAAGATTTGCGTCTTGGCAAAAAACGCGGTCTCCTCACGCTTGTAGTCCGGCCAGAGGCGGGCAACCGCTGGATGCTTCTCAACGATCGGCCAAATAAGATCGGCATGAAGCACAGCATCAAGTTCGCCCGAAACCAGCATGTCTTCGCAATTTTGATGATCGGCGAGGCGGTGAAGTTTCAAATCTGCGGGCGGCACGAAAGGCACATCCTCGTCATATTCTGCAAACCACTCGATGGATTTGTGAGGCACGCCATATTCATGTTCGAGTATGCCGCGCATCCACAAGACCGCCGTCACCTGAAATGATTTCACACCAATCTTCTTGCCGATGAGATCTTTCGGCGACTTGATGCCCTTGTTCGTATTGATAAAAGCAAATCCGTGCCGGAAACGCCGGTGCAGGAATACGGGAATAGCGTCGATTTCCATGCCCTGATCACGTGCGACGAGATAGGACGAGCACGACAATTCGCCGATGTCGAACTCCCTGTTTCGCAGGAAACGCCAGTGGCGCGTGGTGGAATCTGCAGTGGTCAACACAGTCAGATCGATGCCGTCGGGCTTGACCTGGCCCTCGAACAGGGCGCGCACGATTTCATAATCGCCGCAAGCCAATGTGAGTTGTATGTTGCTCATGAAAGCGCCTTTTGATCCAGGTCTTCATTTACGGGAAATGACGGCGGTTATGCACCGCCGTCATTTCCCGGGAGATTGCATGATCGATTTTTCTCGATCAGTTAATGCGTGTCTGTCTCCAGACCGGTCGGCACTGGCACGCCTTCACTCTGCAACTTGATGCCGGAGGCAGTCGCCTGCGTTTCGAGAAGCGCGGCAAAATCAAGCCCGATGTAATGTTCAGGATCTTTCTGCAACGTCGCTGCGCCGAAATGCGCTTGTATGGCTTCGCGCGCGGCAGCGGTAACAGGCATGGGAACGTCGTGTTTGCGTCCAGCACCCAGACCAAGATCCATATCCTTGCGCAACAGCTCTGGCGTGAATGTCGTCGTCCAGTCGAGATTGACCAGCGCATTGGATTTGTAACGCATGAAGGTTGAACCCATCACGCTGTTATTCATGAAGTCGAGAAAGGCATGCCGGGGAACGCCATGCTTTTGCGCAAGAATTGTGATTTCAGCGAGGTTCTGAATCACCACGCCGAGCATGACATTATGAGCGATCTTGCATATGCGCGCGAGTTCTCCCTCGCCTACATAGGAAACACCGGCTTTTGCGAATGTATCGATATAGGGCTTTGCTGCCTCGAAATCGCTTTTGGCGCCCGAAGCGACAGCCGACAGCTTGCCGGCTTTCACGCATTTGCCATTGCCGGAGACAGGCACCGCGATATAGCTGGCGCCAAGCGCTGTGATTTTTTCGCGGATCACTGCGGATTCCTCCACGCTGATCGACGAGCAGTCGACGAAAATCTTCGGCGTCTTGCCTTTGCCGCCGCTGGCGACACCATTTTCGCCGAAATAAACGTGCGAGAGATCCTTGCCCGTCGAAACCATTGTGAAGAGAATATCCACGCCATTGAGGTCTGACGGATTGTCGACGAGCTTGGCGCCCTTCTTCTCAAGTGGCTCGGCCTTGCTTCGTGTCCGATTCCAAAGGCTGACATCATAGCCATTCTTTAACAGCAATTCCGCCATCGGCGTTCCCATGCGGCCCATGCCAATCCAACCGAGACGATGTGCATTCTGTGTCATTAAAACTCTCCGAAGATTGAAGCTCTATCCATCTAGAATTCAGCCGCCCAGTCGCGGCTCTCAATGATGTGTTTAAGATGCGACAGAAACGCCGCAGAATATGCGCCATCAAAAGCGCGGTGATCGAAACTCTGCGCAACTATGCCTACAGGACGCGAAACAATGACGTCGCCATATTCCGTCTCCTTGACTACGGGCCGCTTGCGGATCGCATCTGTCGACAGAATGGCAACTTGCGGCGCATTGATCAGCGGCGCAGTAAAGAGCGTGCCGAAGCTGCCATTGTTGGATATCGAATAGGTTCCCCCTTCAACATCAAGAGGTGTGAGTTTCCCGGCGCGCGCCTTTTCTGCCAACGCATGAATAGCAGTAGCCAGCCCCGCGACGTTAAGGCCGTCGGCGTTCCTGATCACAGGCACCACAAGCCCGTTGTGACTGAGATCGACAGCAATTCCGAGATTCACATCGCGTGACACGTGCAATTTTTCGCCATCAAAAGAAGCGTTCACATGAGGAAAAGCGCGCAATGCAAGACAGGCGGCCCGGGCGATAAAGGGAAGGAAAGTCAAGCCTATCCCGCGTTCGCTCCGAAACGCCTCCTTGCGCGCTTCGCGTACGCGGCTCACAGCGCCGAAATCGATTTCCATGGTCTGGAAAACATGCGGCACGTTTTGCCAGGAAGACTGAAGATGCCTGGCAGTCTGCTGCCGCACCCGATTGAGTGAAACGACATCGCGATTGCCAGTTATCTCGAATACAGGCTTGCTGCTGCGCATGGGCGAGGGAGCAACAAGCGCAGTGTTCACGTCGTCCGCACCGACGCGCGTTCGCCCTGCAGCACGCACCTGCGCCGCGATCGCATGAACGTCAAGATTGTTCTGGGAAATGAGGCGGCGCGCAAGGGGCGTGATGCGAACGCCATCAGCCCCTTTTGCCGGGCCGAAATTACGTAAGGGCGTAAACACTTCGTTGAAGGGCGCAAACCCGCGCTCTATCAGGCTTGCACCCGGCACGTGATGATCTCTTTGAGGAGCCGGAACAGCCACTGTTTTCGCAGGCATTGAAGAAACGACAGGAGCCGGTGCAGCGTTTTTTGCGCGAGGCACAGTTGACACCTTGTCGCCGATGACAGCGATGACCTCTCCCACGCGGCAGGTTTCACCTTGAGCCACAAGGATTTCAGCCAACACGCCACTTTCGGTGGCTTGCACTTCCATCGATACCTTGTCGGTTTCGATTTCAAACAAATTGTCGCCGGCCGCGACCTTGTCGCCCACCGTCTTGAACCAAATCGAAACCGTGCCCTCTTTTACGGTCTCGCCGAGTTGCGGCATCAGCACGTCCATCATTGCGCTCCGCTACCAGGCGACCGAGATGTATTGCTTTTCCATGAATTCCATCAATCCGTCCTGGCCGCCTTCCCGGCCGATGCCTGATTGTTTTACTCCGCCGAAGGCAGCCGCAGGATCAGATACAAGTCCGCGATTGAGACCGATCATGCCGAATTCAAGTTTTTCACTCAATGCAAGGCCGCGACCGACATCTCTGGTATATACATAGCCAATCAGCCCGTATTCGGTGTCGTTCGCTCGCGCGATGACTTCTTCCTCGGTCTTGAATTTTTGCAGCGATGCAACCGGTCCGAAAATCTCGTCGCAGGTCAGCGCCGCATTGTCCGGCACATCGACCAGCACAGTCGGCGGATAGAAGAAACCCTTGCCAGCGGGCGCTTTTCCACCTGTCAGAACACGAGCGCCTTTTTTCACGGCATCATCGACGAAGTGAACGACCTTGTCGCGCGTGTCCGCGTTGACGAGCGAGCCAACCATCACGCCGTCCTCAAGCCCGTTGCCCATTTTCATGGCGCCCATACGTTGAGCAAGCTTGTTGGCAAATTCGTCGTGGACTTTTTCCTGCACGTAAAAGCGGTTTGCTGCGGTGCAGGCCTCGCCCATGTTACGCATCTTGGCAACCATCGCGCCTTCAACGGCGGCGTCGATATCGGCATCCTCACACACTATGAACGGCGCATTGCCACCCAGTTCCATGGCCGTTTTCAACACGCAATCGGCTGCGCCATGCAGCAGCTTGCGCCCGACTTCCGTCGACCCCGTAAAAGACACGATGCGAACGCGCGGATCATGCAGCAGCTTGTCCACGACCGCGCCCGATTTACGCGACGGAATGATGTTCACAATACCCTTGGGAACGCCAGCCTTTGCCAGGATAGGCATCAGCGCCAGCATGGTGAGCGGCGTTTCTGACGCCGGCTTGCATATGACGGGACAACCTGCCGCCAGCGCGGGGCCAATCTTGCGCGTCGCCATCGCAGCCGGGAAATTCCATGGCGTCACCAGCACGCCGACGCCTATGGGCTTTTGCTGGACGAGTATGCGCGCGCCACTGGCCGGCGCAAAACCGATATCACCGATGTTGCGCACAGCCTCTTCCGCATACCAGCGAAAAAATTCTGCTGCATATGCCACTTCGCCGCGCGCATCTGACAGCGCCTTGCCGTTCTCAAGCGTGATCAGCCGGGCAAGCCGTTCTTGGTCTGCCATGATGAGTTCAAAGGCCTTGCGCAATATCTCCGCACGTTCACGGGGCTTTCGCGCTGCCCAGGCGGGAAACGCCGCCTGCGCGGCATCGAGCGCCTTCAACGCGTCAGCTTCGTTGGCGCTGGCGACAGATGCCAGCAATTCCTCCGTTGCCGGATTGATCACGTCAAAGCGCTCGCCACCCGAAGATTCAACGAATTCGCCGTTGATGTAGAGGTCTGTCGGAACGTCCAGCGTTGCTTTCGCATCCATCGTGGTACTCACTTAATTCCTATTTCATCGAACGCAGGATCTTGTCGACGATTCGCATCGGCGTCGGCAAGATGATGTCTTCCAGATTGTCGGCGGCTGGCAGTGGCACATGCGGTGTGGTGATACGCACAATTGGCCCGTCGAGATCGTAGAAGGCTTCGTCCGCCACGATTGAAGCGATCTCCGCGCCCCAGCCACACAGGCGCGGATTCTCTTCCACTGTGTAGAGATGGCCTGTCTTTGCTACAGAGCCAAGAATCGTGCGCGTATCAAGCGGGACCAGCGAGCGCACATCAATCACTTCGCAATCGATGCCATGTTCGCGCGCCAGTATGTCGGCCGCCTCAAGCGCGCGCCCGACCATCAGGGCCAGCGCGATGATCGTTGCATCCTTGCCTGCGCGCAGGATTTTGGCGGTGCCGAGCGTGTCGAGGATTTCGCCATCAGGCACCTCGCCCTTCATCGCATACAGCGACTTGTGCTCAAAAAATATGACTGGGTCAGGATCGCGCACGGCTGCGGCAAGCAGGCCAACAACATCTGCCGGGCTTGATGGCGCAACAACCTTCAGTCCGGGAATCATCATCGCCCAGTTTTCGACGGATTGGGAATGTTGTGCGCCAAAACGCGAACCTGCGCCGTTGCCGGTTCGTACAACGAGCGGGCACCCCAATTGCCCATTCGACATATAGCGGCTTTTGGGAAATTCGTTGGCGATGAAATCAAAGCAGACGGCCAGAAAGTCCGAGAACATGATTTCTGCTATCGGGCGCAGCCCAGTCATCGCCGCGCCCATGGCGGCGCCCAGAATCGCCTGCTCGGATATGGGCGTATCGCGCACACGCAACGGGCCGAATTTTTCGTAGAGCCCGACTGTCGCCTTGAACACGCCACCTGCTTTGCCAACGTCTTCACCGAGAAAAACGACGTTCGGGTCGCGTTCCATCTCCTGTGCAATGCCGCGCGCGACGGCCTCGCGATAGGTCAGTTCCGCCATGCCCAGCCTCCATCGGCGTATACGTCCGTGCACATGATGTCTTCTGGCGGCAAGGGTGACGCCTTGCAATTATCGACAGCCTGATTGAGTTCGTCGTCGATCTTCTTTTCGATTTCGGCAATTTCTGATTCAGAAATACCGAATTCCGCCAGACGGGCCCGATACATCTTGACCGGGTCGCGCTTCACCCATTCTTCCAATTCGCCCTTGGGCCTGTATGCGCCAGGGTCAGCACGGCTGTGGCCGGAATGCCGGTAGGTCATGCACTCAATCAGCGAGGGGCCGTCGCCCGCGCGCGCCTTTGCGTAGGCTGTCTGCGCCACACGATAAACGGCGTCGGCGTCATTACCGTCGACAATGATACGTTCAAGGCCATATGCGCTGGCGCGATCGGCTGCGGGATGTTCCACCGCCGTGACGTCGCCAATGGGCGTGTATTCCATGTAAAGATTGTTCTCGCAAACAAAGACAACCGGCAGTTTCCAGATCTTGGCGAAGTTCAGCGCTTCATGAAATGCGCCGATATTCGTTGTGCCGTCTCCGAAGAAACATACGGTCACATCATCCTGCCCAAGATATTGCGCACGCCATGCTGCGCCGCAGGCGATGGGCAGATGCGCGCCGATAATGGCATAGGAGCCCATGACACCGTGTTCTGCAGATGTCAGATGCATCGAGCCGCCCTTGCCGCGCATCAAACCATTGTCACGCTGCATGAGTTCGCCGAGCACCTTTTCCATGGAAACGCCGCGCGCCAAGGTGTGCGCATGGCCGCGATAGGTGCAAAAGGACAGGTCGCCTTTTTTCATCGCGCCCGCAAAGCCAGCGGCGATAGCTTCCTGTCCCAGCGAAAGATGGCTTGTGCCTTTCACCAAATTCTGCAGGAAGAGATCATAGGCCCGCTTTTCACACACCCTAATCTCATATTGCAGGCGATAAAGCTCTGCCCGCGTGTCGGCGCCGATATCGTCATTGCCGATTTGCGGCGCGGCAGCTTTTTTATTGACCGGCTTTTTCATGCACATCCCCGGTAGAACAAGCGCTCGGTATTGCGGCTCAGTAACGGTTGGCGATTGGCAATTCTTCAGCAGGGAACAGACTGATGACCTGGCACCCCTTGTCAGTGACAACAACCTCTTCCTCAATGCGCGCTGCCGAAAAGCCATCGGCGGCCGGACAATACGTCTCAAGCGCGAAGACCATGCCGGTCTTGATCTCCATGGGATTTTCGAGCGAGACGAGGCGTGAGATGATGGGCCGTTCGTGCAACGCAAGCCCAAGACCATGGCCAAACTGCAGGCCGAAGGCGGCCAGTTCGCTCGGAAATCCGAATTCTTCGGCCTTCGGCCAAACCTTTGCGACTGTATCTGTCGATACGCCCGGCTTGATTAAGGCGATGGCATTGTCGAGCCATTCGCGCGCCTTCTTGTAAGCGTCACGCTGTCCATCATTCGCACGGCCGATGTTGAAGGTGCGATAATAGCAGGTGCGATAGCCCTGATAGGATTGCAGGATGTCAAAAAAGGCCTGATCGCCCGGCCGGAAATACCGATCGGTGAAATTATGCGGATGCGGATTGCAGCGCTCACCTGATATGGCGTTGATGGCTTCAACGTCGTCCGAGCCCATTTCATAGAGCATCTTGTTGGCCATCGCGACGATATCGTTTTCACGAATACCGGGCTTCAGCTCTTCGTAGATCATGTGATAGACGCCATCAACCATGGCGGCGGCCTGATTGAGCAGGACGATTTCATCGATGTTCTTGATCTCGCGCGCATCGAGCATGATCTGCTGCCCGTCGACAACTTTCATTCCCGCCTTCTGCAATTCGAAGAACATGGCGGTTTCCGCCACGTCCACACCAATGTGCATGTCGGCGACCCCTGCCTGCCGCAAGAGGTCCATCACTTCTTCGGCGTGATATTTCATCAGTCCGACGGAGGGGGGAACTGTACCGCGCATGCCCAGCATGCCAGCCCGGCAATTATCAGCGCCAAGCCAATCTGAATAGACCTTGTGATGCACGGCGGCGGAGCCAAAATCCCATACGATGGGATCGTTATCCCCGGCCAGCAGCGTGAAGCGGCAAAATTTGTCGCGCTCCCATTCACCGATTTTTGTGCCAGTGATATAGCGAATGTTGTTCACGTCGAAGAGCAGAAGAGCTCCACAGCCGGAATTTTTCAATGCTGTTTTCGCGCGTGCAAGCCGGTAGCTGCGCAGCCGGTCGTGATCGACACGCCTTTCAAAGTCTACGGAGGTGTGCCCAAATGCCGGGATGGCCCGGTTCCACGCCCATTTGGGATCAAGGTCTCCCGGCTTTACGATGTTGGGTCTCAGCGCGTTTCCCGGCGTCATATCCATCCCCGCAGTAAGTTTTTCGATATCAGACTGGGTCATCCGGCAAACTTGCCCGGATGACAACTGACTTTCACGCAATCGATTGCATTTAAAGCTTGAAATTTTCCGATGTCAAGGCAGCAACCGAACCAATTTTAGCAGATCCAGGCCGTTTTTCCGGCAATTTATCAATCAGACTTGCGGCTTGCGGAGCGCCCTGTCTGGAAATCGTTTGCAGGCTGTGTTAGAAAGTTTGCATGCGGAGACAGGGCGACGGCAAATCCGGGTACCCGGAAAGCGGAGAGAACCGGCGCGCTACGTTGAAGGACGTGGCGCTGGCGGTTGGCGTACATGTCTCTACAGTATCGCGCGCGCTGAACCCGGAAACACGGCATCTCATCACGCCGCAGATCGTCGGAAAGATTGCAGAAGCAAGCAAGCAGCTTGGCTATCAGCCGAACACTGCGGCCTACAGTTTGCGCACCAATCGTACACGCACAGTTGGCGTTGTTGTGCCGGACATCACCAATTCGATATTTCCGCCTATGATCCGGGGTGTCGAAGATGCACTGACGCCGCTGGGCTATTCGACCTTGGTCGTCAATACTGATGGACAGCCAGAGCGAGAAGCTGCGATCCTCGACACGTTGTTTGCGCGCGGAATTGATGGGCTGGTCATTGCGAGCGTCGAACGCGAAAACGGAGCAATCCGCACGCTGGCCTCGCGCGGCACGGCAATCATCACCGTCAACAGGCGCATGGACGATCCAGCGATTGCCTCGGTTACGAACGACGAGGCCGAAGGCGTGCGCCACATGCTCAATCATCTGGTGGCGCTGGGGCATCGCAATATCGCGACCATCGCCGGAAATCAGAACCTTTCAACCGGACAACGCCGATACGAAGCGTTTTTGCGTAATGCGGTCGACATGGGTCTTGATGTCGGGCCATTGCGTGTCGGTTTTGCCTCGACTTTCAATGAAGCGGATGGCGAGCGCTGCATGGAAGAGTTGATGGCGCGCGGGGGCGATTTCACGGCTATCCTCTGCGCCAATGACCGGCTCGCCATCGGCGCGATCATGGCGCTGAAACGCCGTGGCATGTCCTGTCCTGCTAATATATCGGTGACCGGCTTTAACGACATGGCTATGGTGGACCGGATAGACCCGCCGCTCACCACAGTCAGAATCCAGCAATATCGTGTTGGTTACGCCGCTGCAGAACTTTTGCTGGAACGCATGACCAAGCGCAGCGAATTGCATCGCCCGCAACATCTGGTCCTGCCGGTGGAACTGGTTGTGCGCGGTTCGACAGCACCTCCTGCGCAAAACTCCGGCATCATTGCACTTAACAACAGCTTGAAATCCGGGGCACGTCGGCAGAAGATCAGCGCAGGCAAAGCCTGACTCTCCAGGCTGCGAGGTGTTGATCATGGCCCCAGAACTTCCAGTGCATTTGCGTTCCATTCTCGAAGACGAATACCCGCGTTTTTCTGATGCCGAGATTGCGCGCCGCCGCAAGGCTGTTGCGGAGGTCATGGCAGCCCAGAACCTCGATCATTGTGTGATCTATGGCGCCAACTGGACCGGCTCTGCCGTGCAATGGTTGACGCGCTGGCCAGTGACGACGGAAGCGGCCGTCGTTTTCACTCCCGGCAAGCGCGATCGCATCTTCATTCATTATTTCAATCCACTAGCGTCCCAACGTTAATCGAACAAATTCAATTGGTTGGATGGCTCGTTCTCCGAACTTTGCTGCGGCCAGTCCTGAAACAGGCTTAAAACCTGGGTTTTCTCGAAAAGCGCGAGGCTCAAAATCTGTAGGATTTCGTAGAGGCT
>CAMDKB010000143.1 GCA_945901195.1 Rhizobium sp. Q54 | reverse complement strand
TATCTCGTCAGCCATCTCCCCATCATCAATCGCAAGGGCCTGCACGCGCGGGCCACTGCAAAGCTCGTCCAGTGTATCGACGGCTTTGAGTGCGAGGTGCTGATTTCCAAAGGAGACGAGACTGTCGGCGGCACGTCCATCATGGGCATTTTGACGCTCGGCGCGGGAATTGGGTCTACCATCACAGTCGCGGTCAAAGGGCTCGAGGCTGAAGCGGCGCTGGGCGCTATTACCGCGCTGGTCGGCAACAAGTTCGGCGAAGACGAATAACAATCAAAGAGTGATGCGCCGGGGCTGACGTCACAGATTTCGCCTGTCCCATCATCTCGAATCAAAGGGGGGATGGATGATCGACCGGCGGCCGTTTCATACGGGTGTGATCGGTGCAGCGGCTGCGCTGGCGGCGCCTGATCTCTCCCTGGCGCAAATTTCGCCCGCAAAGCGTCTTGTCGTGGATTCGCAGATCCACCTTTGGAAGGCCGACACTCCCGACAGGCCCTGGACCAAAGGGTCACGCGCGCAATTGCCCGAGCCCATGACCATTGAGCGCGTCGTGCCGATTATGGACGCTGGCGGCGTCGACAAGACCATCATCGTGCCGCCGTCGCTGGAAGGCATCCGCTACGACTATGGCCAGGAAGCAGCCGCCCGCTATCCCGGCCGTTTCGCCACAATGGGCCGCGTCAACCTCGATGATCCCGGCGAGGCGGCTCGCCTGCCCAAATGGCGCGAGCAGAGCGGCCTACTGGGAGCGCGGTTGTTCTTCCAGCCCGCCAGCGCGAAATGGCTCACCGACGGCACGGCGGACTGGTTCTGGCCAGCTGCAGAAAAGGCCGGAATACCCGTAATGTTTCTGACCATCGGCCAGACGCCCTTGTTCGCAGCGATTGCCGAACGCCACCCCGGCCTGCAGCTGATCATAGATCACATCGGTGTCGCCATCGAATCGGTGCGTGATGGCTCGATGGCGGAACGGGTTGCGGAAGCGGCGGCGCTCTCAAAATATCCGAATGTCTCGGTGAAACTTTCCTCGGTTCCGCTGTATTCCGCGCAGGATTATCCCTGGCGTGACATGGATGGCCATCTCAAGCGCCTCTATAATGCCTTCGGTCCGCGCCGCTGCCACTGGGGCACGGACATCACCAATTCGTTCGACCGGGGATCGATGAAGCAGCGCATCACCCATTTCACCGAAGAGTTGAAGTTCCTGTCGGAGGACGACAAGGACTGGATCATGGGTAAAAGCATTCTGGAAAAGTTGCGCTGGGCCTAGCGATACGCGCCCCCGGGCTTACTTGTCCTCGACTGTCGCAATAATTTTCGCGAGCCGCTCGGCCACGGGTTTGGGGGCAGAGATGACTTCGCGGACGACTTTCTCCAGCTCTGCCCCGCTTACCGGAATTATATCCAGATCGATCTTTCTGGCTTCCGCGAGGAAGTCCTCGTCCTTCATCGTCGCATCAAAGGCGGCGCGCAGTGCGGCGAGCCTGTCGGCGGGCACGCCGGGGGTCGAGAATACCGGACGTCCGATGGCCACCGGCGCAGACAACAGGGCGAGCAGGGTGCGGTCTTCATCGTTGGTGGCAAGATCGGTCAGCATGGGTACGTTGGGCAGATCAGCTTCGCGCTTGATGCCGATCTGAACGATGATGTCGATCTTGTTCTCCGCCAGCCAGTTCGGACGCGTTGCTTTCCACGAAACCCAATTGTTCGAGCCGCGTCCAGCGACTTCGCCGCGCTCCATGGCAAGGTTGATATCATTGCCGCCAGGATATCCCATGATGACCTTGAATTTGGTGCCGAGCACCGCATTCATGACGATTGGATATTGCGCAGACGTATTGTTGCCGGTTGCCCCGATCGCTGTTTCTTTTTTGCGCGCGTCATCGAAGGTCTTGATCCCGGCCGTATGCCAGATGGCGGTGACGTTGTTGCTGGCGTTGGGATTTCCGATCCATGTGAATTGCGCAGTGTCGAATTTGATGGATGTATCGCCCATCGCTTGTTGCAAAGGCAGCGACTGATCGGCGGTGCATAGAACAGTGCCGTCTTTGGGCGCGACGTTGTACAGATAGGCCGCAGCGACACGGCCGCCGCCGCCGGGCATGTTGCGGGGCACCATCTGCGGACTTCCGGGAATATGTTTGCCCATATGTCGCGCCACATGCCTGGCGTAGGTATCATAGCCGCCTCCCGCTGAATAACCGATGATAAAGCTCATCGATTTGCCCTTGTAAAAATCGGCTACGGTCTGGCCGTTGGCGGGCGCAACCATAAAGTATCCGGCCAGGGCAAGTGCGCCTGAGGCGTGCAGCAATGAGGCAAGTCGGTTGTGACGGGAGAGCATGGTGTTTCCTGCAGCAGTCATGTTTATCTATGCTGGCGCGCACTGGTCTGTTGGCAAGCCCCTGGCGCGCGTCCTGGGTATCAAAGCGAGTTTATGAGCCGGCAATGGTCCGGCTCGCCCATTCGCTGGCGTTACGGCCCGTCAGTGCGGATATCTGGGCAAGACGCAGTGTATCGAGCCGCATGCGCAGGCCGTTGATAATGTCGCGCACCAGCCATGGCCCGCCATAGATCAGGGCTGAATAGACCTGCAAAAGGCTGGCCCCCGCTTCCAGTTTTGCTATGGCCGAGGCCGCGTCGTGAATGCCGCCTGCGCCCACGATGGGAAATTTTCCTTCAACGCGCTGATAGGTCAGCGCCAGCATTTTCGTCGACAAATCAAATAGCGGCTTGCCCGAGAGACCGCCTGTCTCTTTTGCGTTTGTGCTCTTGAGCGTGGCGGGCCTCGTGATCGTTGTGTTGCCTACGATCATGCCGTCGATGTTGCGAGCACGGCAGACGCGCACAATGTCGTCGAGGTCGCCTTCAGTCAGATCGGGCGCAATCTTCAGGAGAACCGGCTTGAGTCCATACTTGTGCGAAGCCCGGTCACGCGCGTCCAGCACGCGTGCGAGCAGCTCGTCGAGCACGGATGCCTGCTGCAGGTCGCGCAGGCCAGGCGTGTTGGGCGAGGAAATGTTGACGGTGAAATAGGAGGCGACATCGCAGAAGTTCTCGATGCCGGCGACATAATCCTCGACGCGATCGGCAGCATCCTTGTTCGCGCCCACATTGACGCCGACGATGCCCTGTTTGCGCGGCCTTGCTGCCAGCCTGTTATAGACCTCGCGATGTCCCTGACTGTTGAAGCCGAAGCGGTTCACAACGCCCTCATCCTCAACAAGCCGAAACAGGCGCGGGCGCGGATTGCCGTCCTGCGGCAGCGGCGTCACGGTGCCAATTTCGGTGAAGCCGAAGCCGAGCCGGAGCAACGCGTCTGGCACTTCGGCGTGTTTGTCGAAACCGGCCGCCATGCCCAGCGGGTTGGGAAAATCAAGACCGAACGCTTTTACGTGCAACCGCGCATCCGCCCGGCTCAGCGTGAACGGCAAGTGGTTTGCCGCCTTCAGCAGTCTTATCGTGTGGCCATGCGCGTCCTCTGGATCGACGGCGAAGATGAGCGGCCGGGCGATTGAAAACAATCCACTCACGGCAGTAATCCCGTAAAGTCGTGAACGCCATCTCGCAGCGGCAAGGGCTTGGCCCAAAGAACTTCATGCATTTCCATGATGCGATAAAGGTGAGGGAACAGCGCCCCGCCGCGCGAAACCTCCCATTTCAGATCAGGGCCTAACGCGTCTGCGTTTAGCGCCGCCAGAATGAGCCCCTGTTGTCCAGTAAAGTGTTTGGCGGCCGTTTCACGGACCGTCTCGACCGTCGAAAAGTGGATGAACCCGTCGGCCTTGTCCACGGGCGCGCCAATATAGCGTCCGCTCGATTTGGCTTCGCTCCATTCGGCGGCAGTCGCAATCTTGTAGATCAGTGGCATCACAGTCCTCGTTTGAGGCGGACACTATGTCCGGGACACCTGCGATGCAATGCGCGAGAGGAACGTGCAGACCTCCGGGTGCGCCTTGACAGCAATCAGCAACAAAAGGTATTAAAACCCACTTCTGGGAACTTGGTCAATCCGGCGGCAATCATCCCTCGTGCGGCGGATGGAGGATCTCATGCTCACTCATAGCCAGGTCTGGAACGCAATTGATGCGCTTGCTTCAAGATACGCAATGACGGCATCCGGGCTCGCCAAAAAGGCTGGTCTTGACGCGACGACCTTCAACAAATCCAAGCGGTCGACTCCAGAAGGGCGCTTGCGTTGGCCCTCCACGGAATCCATATCCAAGGTGCTGGAAGCAACCGGCGCCACGCTGGATGAGTTCATCAATCTGGTGAGCGTCAAGGCGAAGGAAGAGCGCGCCAATCCGCGCGTGCCGCTCATTGGTCTGGCTCAGGCGGGATCAGGGGGCTTTTTTGACGATGGCGGTTTTCCTATCGGCGGCAGCTGGGATGAGATCGTCTATCCCAATTTTCAGGATGAACATGCCTATGCGCTGGAGATATCTGGCGATTCCTTGATGCCTCTGTATCGCGATGGCGATGTGATTGTTGTCTCACCGCAGGCGGCGACACGGCGCGGCGACCGGGTCGTCGTGAAAACAAAGAGCGGCGAAGTTCTAGCCAAGGAACTGAAACGCAGGTCAGCCAAGTCCATCGAACTCAAATCGCTCAACCCGGATCACCCTGACCGCTCGTTTGACCTCAAGGATGTCGAATGGGTCGCGCGGATCATGTGGTCGAGCCAGTAATCAAGAGCCACAGACCGCGCGCAATATAGATCACGCTGAGGATCCAGATCAGATAACGCGTGCCCTTGCGGAAATTTGTATCCGAGACACGGTTGAGCACCATGCCGCCCGCCGACGTGCCCGCCACCGAGACGATGATCATTCCAACGAAAAACCACCACGGGGCAAAATCGGTTGCCTCGCCTAGAAGTGTGCCGAAATAAACAAAGCGCATCGCTTGGGAGAATAATTGCGTGATCGCCTTTGTGGCGACAATCACATGGCGATTGAGCGGGCTGGCCTGAAAAAACATGTCCAGCACATTGCCAGCCGCGCCGACGGCAATCTGCAACGCCATGATGATAAATCCGCAAAACCAGGCCATGCCTCGCCGCGTGATGTCGGGCGCGAATTTCTTGGGTACGAGATCACCAATCAACGGAAGCATGCCGATGCCCAGATAGACCATCGGCTTTGAGGGAACGAAGGCGACAAGCAGCATCAGCCCGTAGGCGATGACAGAACCGGCAATGTAGCGAACGGCGACTGGCCAGTGAATATGTTGCCGCCACAGGACCGAGCGCCAGACGCCTGTGACAAACATCATCGCGGAAAACAACGTCATGGCTGCCGCGACCGGCAAATAATACAGCAGCACCGCGAGCAAGATCTGCCCGCCCACCATGCCGAAAATGCCAGAGACAAATGCGCCGGTGAATGCCGCCAGGACGATGGATAGTCCGCTGATGAACGTGATCATGAGCGCAGCATCTTCTGGTTAAATGAGATCATCAGACTGCCGCGGGCGACAGCGCCCTGTTGCGCAACAAATCTGCCGCCTTCTCGCCAATCATCATGGAAGGGGTGTTGGTGTTCCCCGCAATCACATGGGGCATGATCGAGGCATCGGCGACACGCAGACCTTCGATGCCGCGCACGCGCAATTGCGGATCGACAACGGCCATATCGTCGATTCCCATCTTGCACGTGCCTGAGGGATGCGAGCGATGGGTCGCGTTGGCGCGGATCACATTCTCCAGTTCCTCGTCGCTTTGCAGATGGGCACCGGGGAAGATTTCCTTTTCCAGTATGTCTGCAAGCGGCTGTTGCGCAAAGATGCGGCGGCTCATGTGCATGCCACGCACGATGGTGTTGAGATCATCCTTCACGCCAAACATGTTGAAGAAGATGCGCGGCGGCGCGGCGGGATCGGACGAGCGCAGTTTCACCCAGCCGCGAGATTGCGGATTGAGCGGGCCGCCTACACGCGCGGTAAAGCACCAGTTCGGCGCTGGCATCAGGCCCGGTATGCCCCAGAGTTTGCCGCCATTGCTGGCTGTGAGATGCACGATCTGGATATCGGGCGTCTCCAGTCCATCGCGAGATCTAAGGAATACCGAGGAGGAGGCGCCATTGCGTCCAAAAATCGATTCCTGATGCATGAACCAGCGTGCGACGGACCAGGTGGCGCGGTCAAGGCGCAGCCACCGCGTGAGGCCCGTGTCAGGTTTGGCCGCATGGGTGTGCAGTATATTGGGATGTTCGTTGAGGTTCTGGCCAACGCCTGGCAATTCGTGCACCGGTGTCACGCCAACCGACTTCAGATGATCTGCATCGCCAATACCTGATAGCATCAATATCTGCGGCGAATTATAGGCGCCTGCAGACACCACGATTTCGCGTTCAGCCATCACGCTATGCCGCTGCCCGTCCTTGATATATTCGACGCCGGTGGCGCGGCCGCGTTCGACGACAATGCGCGAAGTCACCGCGCCGGTTTCAATCGTCAAATTGGGTCTGCCCATCGCGGGATAAAGATAGGCGCGGGCGGTTGAGGCGCGGCGGCCGTCTTTGGTCGTGTTCTGCTCGATACGGGAAATGCCTTCCTGCGCAGCGCCATTCGCGTCTTCATTGAAGGGTAAACCGGCCGCCTCCGCCGCCTGCTTGAGCTCATCGAAATGATTGTCGGGTTCGATCACGGGCTGAATGTCTATAGGGCCGCCTGCGCCATGAAATTCGGTTTCGCCACGGAAGTTGTTTTCCAGACGTTTGAAATAGGGCAGGACATCCGCGTAACTCCATCCCTCGCAACCGTTCTGCCGCCAGCGGTCATAATCATTCCTGTTGCCGCGGATATAGATCATCGCGTTGATGGACGAGGAGCCGCCCAGTGCGCGCCCGCGCGGGATCTGGATGCTGCGTCCGCCAAGGCCAGGTTCCGGTTCGCTCCAGAATTGAAACGTGCCGCGCTTGCCATAAGCGACTTTCAGCATCGCCAGCGGCATCAATTGCAGGGGGTGATTATCCCGTCCGCCGGCCTCCAGCAACAAAACAGATACCCCGGGGTCCTCGGATAGCCGCGCCGCGATGACGGCCCCGGCAGAACCAGCGCCAATGATGATGTAGTCAAATGCCCGCGCCATGTTTCTACCCCAGCAAACGCGCCCTTAGCAGGCTTGTAAATGACTTACAGCATGGCGCCGCAATGGTCCAAATCCCGGCAAGTGCCATTGCGCACTGAGATTATAGGCCCGCTGGATGAAAAAGCTTCAGGTTAAGAATTCGGGGATGAGGGCAATGAACGGTTTCTTCGCACACTTGCAGATTTGGCTGGCGCAGCATCAGAGCGAACGCCGGGGCGTTCTGTTTCTGATCGTCATCATCATGCTTGAAACCAATCTCGCCTCGTGGCGCACCACCCTGGTTATCGCGGGTCTGTGCCTGATGTTGGAGGGCTGGGCGATGCTGGCGATCTCCAGCACCAAGAAGCGCGGCCAGGGCTGAGGAAAAAAAGAAATAGGCCGGGAGTCGCCCCCCGGCCTTGAAAGAAATTCTCGCAGCTTACGCCCAACTCAGATTATGGCTGACGAAAGGCGTCGAACGAATACGCTTGCCCGTGGCGTACCAGATCGCATTGGCGACAGCGGGCGGCACAGGCGGGCCAGCGGGCTCGCCAAGTCCACCCCATTTCTTGCCGCCCGAGGAGGCGAAATAGGTCTCCACCAGCGGGGCCTGGTTGAGGCGCATCAGATTATAGGTGTCGAAATTGGTGTTGGTGAACGCACCTTTTTCTAGCTCGAGTCCGCCAAGCCAGGCGTGCGACAATTCCCACACCACAGAACCCTCGGCCTGTTCGGTGGCGGCGTGCGGATTGATGACATGGCCCGCATCAAGCACGACGATCACCTTGTCGATGGTCAGTTCGCCCCGCCGGCTGACGTTGACGGTGGCGCAGGCTGCCGCAATTGACTCGTGGCATTCCACCACCGCAACACCCATGCCCTGGCCCTTGGGCAGATCGGTGCGGAAACCCGACTTCTCCTTCAGCATCTTCAGCACAAGCTGATAATCAGCCCTGTCCTTTGTCATCTCGATGCGCCAGTCGAGCGGGTTCCAGGCGCCCGCGATGGCCAGTTCATCGATAAAGGATTCGCCCATGAATCCCATCTGGTTCGCGCCCGGCGCGCGATGCGTCGAGCTGGGGATATGGGTGAAAAGATTATGCCGGTCGTGATGCCGTTGCGGAAATTTATACGGCATTTCGAAGATCGGATAATCGGCGGTCGCGGGCCCACCTGATTTATCTTGTCCTGGGTGAACCAGGCCGCGCGCGTGAACACCGCGGTTGGCAGGCCGTTATCGCCAACCGAAGCGCTGAGACGCGCCAGCGCCATCGGGCGCTGCTTGTCCTGCGCAATGTCCTCCTCGCGCGACCACAGAACTTTCACGGGCCGCTCGACCTGTTTGGAGATTTCCGCCGCCTGCCGGGTAACGCCCGTGCCGCCGGCTCCATTGCCGCCATAGCCGCCGCCCAGATACATTGTATGGGCGTAGACAATTTTGGGATCGACCTTCAACTGATCGGCAACGAGGAGCACCGCCGAGGATTGATCCTGGGTCGGCGACCACACATCGACGCGGTCTTTCTGAACATGCACGGTTGCGTTGATTGGCTCCATGCGCGCATGGGTTTCAAACGGACGCTCGTAATCGGCGGTGACGACTTTCTTCGACGCGGCAATGATTTCCAGCGCCTTCGGATCGTCCTTGGTGATCTGCCCTTTTACGTCGAGCGCTTTGGGGCCCTCGGCATAATAGACCGAATTGCTGGCTTTCACTGCTTCGCCCGCATCCCATTTCACTGGCATGAGTTCAAGCGCCGTTTTGGCGCGCCACTAGGAATCGGCGACCACGGCGATGGCGTTCTGCATGTCCGGCTGGCCGCGCTTGCCGGGCACGGCTTTCAATTCGACGGCGGCAATCACGCTGGGGTGATTCTTGATGGCGTCGAAGTTATAGCTTTTCAGCGTGCCCCATGGCGCGGGGCTCGCCTTCACCGCCGCATAGACCATGCCGGGGATACGCGTATCGATTGAATATTGCGCGCTGCCATCGACCTTGTGCGGAATGTCCATGCGCTGCTTTGGCTTGCCGAGCAGCGTCCATTGATCCGGCGTCTTGATCGCCGGCTCCTTGTCGAGCTTGATCTTCGAGGCTGCCGTTGCGAATTCAGCATAGGTGCCGGTGCGATTGCCCGATGTCAGCACGCCCTGAAGCGCCACCACGGCGCTGCGTTGCACTCCCCAGGCTTGCGCGGCGGCTTCCTTCAGACGCTCGCGTGCCGAAGCGCCGGCCTGCATCAGATGCGGATGCTGAAGACGCACAAGCTGCGAGCCGTGCGCGCTCATGACGATATATTCCTTGTTGTTGCGGACATGGCGATTGGCGTCCGCGAACACGCACTGGACCTTCGCCCATTCCACATCGAGCTCTTCGGCGATCAGCAACGCCACCGAGGTCAGGCCGCCCTGTCCCATTTCCGTATGCGGAACGCGAATGGTGACGAGCCCTGTCGCATCAATCGATAGCTAGGCGTTGATTTCCACGCCCTCAGGCATGGCCGTCAGCACTTTAGCGCCGACCACGGCGGCTTTCGACACGGGAATGTGGAAGCCGAGCATCAAACCACTGCCAGCAGAGGCTGCGGTCTGGATGAACTGGCGGCGCGAGAGATTGGTCTTGGTCATGATGATATCCTCCCTCTCACAGGTTTGATTTTTTGGCGGCCAGATGAACGGCCTTGCGGATGCGCTGATAGGTGCCGCAGCGGCAAAGATTGCCCGACATGGCGACGTCGATCTCTAGATCGGTGGGTTCGCGGCGCTTCGAAAGCAGTGCCGCTGCCGACATGATCTGCCCCGACTGGCAATAACCGCATTGCGGCACGCCAATTTCGACCCAGGCCTGTTGCACCGGATGGCTCTTGTCTTTCGAGAGGCCCTCGATGGTGGTGATCTGCTTGCCTACAGCGGCGGAAGCCG
>CAMDKB010000142.1 GCA_945901195.1 Rhizobium sp. Q54 | reverse complement strand
AGGCGCTGCGACACAGGGCTTGCGTGAAGACGTGGTGCGCTATTACGCAGCCGCGCTGGCCCGCAACGGACGAAAACTTACGCCCGATCTTATGTGGATTCCGTCCATCTGCTATCTTGCCGATTCCAAGGCTCAGGCGGTGAAAGAATATGCGCCCTATCACCTCTATTTCAACAAGACCCTCTACAGCCACGGCAATTTCACTGAAACTGACATGCAGGCAAAATCAGGATATGTCAGCGAGCAATCGAAATCCTATGTTAGCGAACAAAATCTGAAAGCCTATGCGCGCTCGCGTGACGATTTCCGCAACCTCACATTCGAGGATGTCGAGAAGATGTCACATAATATGCCCTGGGGAACGGCGGATGAAGTGACACAGCGTCTGATCAGCGCTGCCGATCACGCCGGCGCAGGCACAGTTCTGGTGAGCCTCAATCGCGGCGCCATGCCCCATGACATGTTCACGAACCAGATCAGACGTTTTGCGAAGGACGTCTTGCCCGCGCTGAAAGCTCACGAAGTCACCCATGCCAAATGTCTTGAAGGCATAAAAGCAGCTTAGGAGCGAAACAATGCAGCGCATTGCCTATTCCACACTCGCTGTTTTAGCAGCGCTGGCGCTCCCGGCCCGCGCCGATTCAATCAGCGATTTTTATACTGGCAAGACCATGGACATGATCGTGGGATCATTGGTCGGCAATGATTTCGATCTGCGCGGCAGATTGCTCTCACGCCACATGGGCCGGTTCATTCCAGGCAATCCCGAGATGCGTGCGCGCAATATGCCCGGTGGCGGCGGCGTAATCGCATTGAACTACCTGGTGGTGCGCGCGCCACATGATGGCACCGTTCTGCACATGACATTTCCAAACATGAGCACTGTTCAGGCGACCGGCCAGGTGGGTGTGCAATTCGATCTGCGCAAATTCTATTTTATCGGCAACACCACAAACAGCCCGAATATCCTGAACATCTGGCACACCTCAGACGTACGCACGATCGAAGATGCAAAGAAGCGCGAAGTCGTGCTCGGCGCCAATCCCGGCATCACCGGCATCTACTATGCACGCGCCCTTAATGAAATGATCGGCACGAAGTTTCGTATCGTCTCCGGCTATCCAGGCGGCGGTCAGATCAATCTGGCCATGGAACGGGGGGAAGTTGAGGGGCGCGCATCCAATACATGGGCTTCATGGAAAGCAACCAAGCCTGACTGGGTCGCAGAAAAGAAGTTCCACGTATTGTTTCAAGTGGGCCGCGAGCGGCATCCGGAATTGAAGGACATTCCGCTGATGACCGAGCTTGCAACGAACCAGGCCGATCGCAAGCTGCTGGAGTTTCTGTCCGATCCCATCGCCATTGCGCGCGCTGTCGTAACCACGCCCGATGTACCCATGGAGCGCGTCACAGCGCTCCGCCGCGCCTTCGACGCCATGATGAAAGACCCTGTGTTTATAGAAGAAGCCAACAAGATGAACCTCGATCTTGACTGGCTGAGTGGGGAAGAGACCCAGAAAATATCAGACGCCATCGTCAACGCGCCGCCCGATATCATCGAGCGCGCGAAGAAGATCATGGACGCGCAATAAGCTCACACGAGCCCTAGAACCCGCCGTGCAATCAGCATCCGCTGGATCTCGGATGTTCCGCCATAGATCGTCGCCCGGCGTGTCTGCAGATAAGTCAGGCCAGGATTCATATGGCCGTGATCAACCGCGATCGGCTCCACCGACGCGCCGTCGGCGCCAAAAGCGATGACCATGAGTTCGCAGAGTTCCTGCAACAGCTCAGCTGCCACCGTCTTGGCAAAGGCGAAGTCCGCGTTGGTGCGCGTATCTGTTTCGGTGATCTTCACGATCTGGGCATAGGTTGCGCACAACGCGGTATATTCAATTTCAGCCTTCACGAGCCGGTCGCGGAAGGCAGGATCATCGATCATCCCTGTTGAACGCGCTGCCCTTTTGATCTTGTCCAGCAAATGCGCGCATTTTTGTGGATTTGCGCCATTGAGGCGCTCTTTCTCAAGCAGCGCTGTCGCCACTTTCCAGCCGCCGTCGATCTTGCCAATCACGTTCGCGACCGGCACCCGCACGTCGTCGAAAAACACCTCTGCAAATTCGTCCTCCCGTGTGATTGTGCGGATGGCGCGCGGGTTGATGCCTTTCGTCTTCATGTCGACCAGCACAAAGGTAAGGCCTTCCTGCTTTTTCACATCTGGATTTGTGCGCACCAGCGCAAACATCCAGTCCGCATAATGCGCCCATGTCGTCCAGATTTTGGAACCGTTAATGACGAGGTGATCGCCATCAACCACGGCGCGTGTGCGCAGGCTTGCAAGGTCTGATCCTGATGACGGCTCTGAATAACCCTGGCACCAGATCTTTTCGCCCGAAAGCATTCCGGGCAAATGTTGCGCCTTTTGCTCGGGCGTTCCAAACACTTGCAAGATCGGGCCGACATGGCCAATCGCCTGCCCCGAAATTTCCGGCGCTCCGATAGCGCCTAGCTCCTCTGCCAGAATGATCGTTTGGGCAACATTCGCTTCCATGCCGCCATATTGCTTGGGCCAGTTGGGCGCAACCCAGCCGCGCTCGTAAAGCTTGTTATGCCAGAACCCTGCTTCCTCGAAAGTCGGGCGCGTCGGCAAGTGGCGCAGAGTTTGCGGCAGGTTGGCTTCAAGCCAGTCCCTGACCTCCTTGCGAAAGCCTGCATCCTCAGGGCTGTCCTCGCGGAAACGAACTTCCTTCGCCCCGTGCGCCAGAGACGCTTCTGCAACTTTGCGCCGGTGATCAAGCGCATTGCCGTAGGCGGTGGAAATCACGAGCGCGCGCTTGAGATAAAGCCCTGCATCATGTTCGTCGGTAAAGCCCATCGCGCCCAGCATCTGGATAAAGGTGCGCGTAATGGAAATGGACGATTCCGCCGCTTTCGCGAAAGCAGCTGAAGCAGCGAGCAAGGAAGCCTCAGCGCCGCTATCGGCAAGCCGGGCGGCTTCATAGGTGAGGGCGCGCGTGAGAGAAACTGCCGAATGTGCATCGGCCATACGAAACTGAAGCGATTGGAATGAACCCAGCGTGCGGCCGAATTGTTGGCGCGTCTTCAAGTGCTCAACGGTCCGCTCTATGGCGATATCCATGATGCCCACAAGTTCTGCTGCAGAAAGTATGGCTAGGCCTGAGTTGATATCGCGAAGAACTGCAGCAGCATCTTTACCCTGAGACACCGCAGCCGCAGGAACTTGCACACCATTGAACGTCAGATCACCAATACTTCCCCCATCAGCAAGCCGGCGTGTTTCAATTGCTAGCCCCGTCGCATTGGCTGCCACCAGCGCAAGACCTGGCCCCGCCTCGCCCTGTACTTCGATCAGGAACCAGCCCGCGCCCGCCGCGCCATGAACCTGCGCAAACCTGCCAGAGAGCATAAAACCACTGGCGCCATTGAATTTTGCGGTTACCCCGCTTTGATGGCGCGCAACACCCAGCGCGATCTGGCTTTTGGACTCAAGTGCTGCATCAAGGGCGGCTTTCATAACTTCACCCGGCAGCACGGCCAGCGCTTTCATCGCAATCATCGAGGTGGCGCTCGCAAGGGGAGCCAGCTCACGTCCGAATGATTCTGCAACCAGACACGCTTCCTGCAAGCCTTGCCCGCCGCCGCCGTTTTCCTCGGGCACTGTTATGGAAAGCCAGCCATCGCCCGCAGCTTTGCTCTCCGCATCCCGGTCGCGTCCTTCCGGTAGATCTCGCAATACCCGTCGCCGGGCGGGCCCGAAATTGGCAGCAGCAAAGCGCCGCGCGCCATCGCGCACTGCAAGTTGATCCTCGCTCAAAATGACGGACATGCAGACCTCCCGTTTTGTGTTTTTGTTTTACTGGCGAAATTCAAAGCCCCGCCAACCCTGCCAACGGCCTTCCGGCCACGGCTATTCTGTTGGTATATTGGCGGCCTTAAGGATTGGAGTCCACTTCGCGATTTCCGCCGCAACTAATTTTCGCAATCCGTCTGGCGTGCGGTTTTCCTGCTGAGGCAAAATCGCGCCTATGCTTTCAAGCCTGTTGGTCACGGCAGGCAAAGAAAGCGCCGCACGCAATGCCTCCGAAAGCCGGTTCACGATGGCCACAGGCGTTCCCTTGGGTGCAAACATCGCATTCCACCCTGAAGCCTGAAAGGCAGGAAGCCCCGCTTCAGTCGTCGTGGGAATATCAGGCAACGCATCCGAACGGGTGGGCGTTGCAATAGCGAGCATTCTCACTTTGCCGGCCTTGACGTGTTCAACCGTGTGCGGAATCTGGTCGCACAGATAGTCGAACTGCTGACCAAGCAAATCATTGAACGCCGGTCCTGACCCGCGATAGGCAATCATCGGTGACCTCGCGCCAACAAGCGAAGTGAAATAAAGACACGCCACGTGCGAAGTCGCCCCCACACCGCCGTGTCCGTTATTGTATTTCTCAGGCGCTGCCTTCAAGAGCGAGATGAATTCTCCCAGCGTCTTCGCTGGAAAATCCTTGCGAACCAGAATGCCAATCGGCGTGTCCGACAATTGCCCGACGTGTTCGAAATCGGTGACCGGATCATAGGACAACTTGGGATATAGCCCCGGGGCCGCGGCATGTGTCCCCATCTGGCCAACCAGGATCGTATAACCGTCCGGTGTGGCGCGTGAGGCCCTTGCAGAACCCGATGTTCCGCCGGCGCCGCCGACGTTCTCGATCAATAGCTTTTGACCAAGAATATTCGACATCTGCTCCGTCACGATGCGGCCGACGACATCGGTGTTGCCGCCCGCAGCATAGGGGACGATGACGGTAATGGCGCGATCAGGATAAGTCTGCGCATCGGCAGGCAAGGACAGGCCAGCGCACACGCCCAGAACGACCAGGGCTGCAGACAAATTCGGAAACTGCCTCATTCGCCTTGTCCCTTCCCTGATCGCGCAAATCGAAACCTTCTGGCGTTAACCGAGTTTGGCTCGATAATGATCCCAGGTGCGTTGAAACAGACTGGCCGTCCACAATTTCTCGATAGCGGCCTTCTTGTCGGCTGCGTCGAAGACGTAGGGATTGCCAATTTGCAGCGCCATGTACTGGCGATAGGCATTCTCTTCCAGATAGACGGCCAGAACAAAGGCATCGAGAATGGTTTTTCCGACAGTCGCTGCCCCGTGCGATTTCATCAGAACCGACGGTCGATCACCCAGTACGCCAGCCAGCTGGTCAGCCATTTCAAGCGTATTGATGGAACTGGGCGTATCCAGCACCGGCGCTTCACCCGGTAGCACACCCTGCGCAAAGACCGGCAGGTACTTGTGGCCGGTCATGCTCAGAAACGTCGACCATTTGGGATGCGCATGCACAACGGCGTTGATATCCTTGCGCGCACGGTAAAGCCCCGTGTGCAAGTGGAATTCGAGAGGCGGCTTGGCCTTGCCCTCGATCAGATTGCCCGCCATGTCGATTGTGACGATGTCTTCAACTGTCAGGCAGGAGCGTTGACAATTGCCTTGATTGATGAGGATGCGGTCTGGCGAAATGCGAATGCTGCAATGGCCGTTGAAATCTATAATTTCGGCTCTCTCCAGCATGCGAATGCAATCCACCAGCTGTTGCCGTTCTTCCAGATGATCAATCGCATTCCGGCGGCCCAGTTCTTGTGTTGTCTGCGACATTTCCTTCGTCCTCACGCAAATCCAACCCGTTGCTTCCACAATTGCCAGGCACGGCCAGCAGCGCCGATATTCACGGCATCCGCCAGTTCGCCTTCCTTCGCATCCAGCGCCGCTATGCGCCCTCCACCGCCCAGCATGGTGGCAGTGACCTGCATGCGGGCGCTAACCTCCGTGTAGACCGCGCGGAATACCGCCAATGGCAAACTGGGGCCGGCCGCGACGCTGCCGTGCGCGCGCATGAGAACGACCGGCTTGTCCGCCATCACGCGGGCGAGCTCGTCGCCCTTTTCATTATTGCCGACAAGCATGTCGGTTGCGCCAAATTTCTCCGATATGTCGAACACCGGCACGCCCTGCGCCAGAAATGCTGCGTTGTGAAACATCGCTTTCATGGGCACGCCTGTCAGCCCGAACGGGATGACAGTCTGCGAATGACTATGCACCACGCCCACCACATCCGGCCGGTTCGCATAAACACGACCGTGGATATAGCGCTCGAGAAAACCGTTGCGGCCACGATTTTCACACGGCTCGGACTCCAGCGTGAATTCCATGATGTCGTCTGGTGTCACCAGTGCGGGCGCAACCGCACGCGCCATCAAGAAGCGGCTGGGATCATGCGGATGGCGCATGCTGACATGCCCGAATGCATCCACAACGCCCTGATCAGCCAGAATGCGGCTGGCGGCAGCCAGATCTTCAAACACAGCGCGATCAACAGCCCCACCAGATTTCGGCAAAGGCGAAGCTCCCCCCGCCGCGTCGGCCGGCATGGAAGCTGCACTCGCCATAAACGAGCCGCCGCAGCCCATACAACCACATGGAAAAAGTCGCATAAACCCTCCCGAAACCGCCTTTGGCGCTCAAATTGCCGCACCATTCACGATGCGCATCCGCGTCTGTTTTCGCGCAAAAAGAACCCCGCCGCAAGCGGCGGGGTTCATCCCTCTGGATTCTGTGCAGCTGCCTGAGCAGACTGCGAAACCCTCAGACGGCTTCCTTGAGATCCTTGGCTGCGCGGAACGCAACCTTCTTCGAAGCCTTGATCTTGATCGCTTCGCCCGTCGCAGGGTTGCGGCCCATGCGAGCTGCGCGCTTGCGAACAGACAGAATTCCGAGACCGGAAATACGAACCCGCGAACCCTTTTTCAGGCTCTTCACGACCAGATCGATCATGCCATTGAGAACGGCTTCGGTTTGACGCTTCGACATTTCATTGGCCTCAGCGAGCGCTGCAGCCATATGCTTTACTGTCACTGTTGCTGTTGCTGTTGCTGTTGTCGCCCCGGCGCTTGCCTTGGCTGGCGCCTTCTTAGCCGTTACTTTCTTTGCCATCGTATATTCTCCGTACGAATCAAATCGCCCGTGCATAATAACGCGATTCGCTGGAGCAACCAGTCCCCTACAAGAAAAACAGCATATTTTCCGGCCTTTTTTTGAGCACGAGTGGAAACTTCAGATTGATTTTCTTATAATTACAAAGGTTAAGACACGCGCCAAGCACCCGAAAAAACTTGATGCGTCGCCAAAAAGCCAAGCCCCGCAAGCGATATCCGCACCAGATGGGATTTAAAAAACCTACGAACGGCCCGAAGCTGCGGAGAGATTGTTCTGGATAAAGGCGTTGTTCGGATCGAGCCTGCGCGCTGCAGCGAACTCTCCGCGCGCCCGATCCCGATTGCCTCTCAACAGATAGGAATACCCGCGGTTGTTATGCAGCACTGCGCTGGAACCGGCCAGTTTCCCGACCTGTTCATAAGCCCTATCCGCCAGTTCAAAGCGCCTGAGTTGATCATAGGCAGCAGCCAGACCCAGCCAACCCTCAGCATTCCCGGGTTCTTTCTCGACAATGGCGCGGAACTGTTGCTCGGCCAATCCGAAATTGCGTTCTCTATATTGGGCTTTTGCAGCCTCAAGCACGTTCGAGCCCGGCCCCGTGATACCGCGAGGCTCGACAAGCGCCTGAACCTCGGAAGTACCTGCGCCTGCAGACCCATTCAGTCCCGGAACGCCGGGCATATTGCAACCGCCTAACAGCAGGCCAACCGTTACCATGCAACCCGCCAGCATACTGTTTCTGATCGCGACAGACATCCCACTACTCCTCACATAATTTTCGATACTTTGATCACTACCGGCAGAAGAAGGACCACCAGCAAGGTAGGGAACACAAAAAGCGTTAAAGGGACGACAAGTTTCGCGGGCAACGACGACGCCTTTTCCTCAGCCTTCATCAATCGTTTATTTCGCATATCATCGCTGTAGACACGCAAAGATTGGCTAAGACTGGAACCGAGTTCCTCCGACTGCGTCAACAAGGTCGCAAACGACGCCGCTTCTTCGATCCCGAGCCTGCGCGAGAAAGATTCCACGGCGCCCGACAAGGTCTTGCCACTTCGGATTTCCACAGTTGTGATTTCAATATGCATGGACAATGAAGGAAAAGATGAACGCAATTCGTGGGCAATCCTTTGCAGACCAGACTCCATGCTGAGGCCGGCCTCCACACAAACCACCATCAGATCCATAAAGTCAGGAAAACCGGTGCGATGTTCATCTGCGGATTTTCCAAGACGTCTGTTGAGAATGATGAGCGGCCCAAGATAACCGATGGCAAATGCAAACAGAACAGCAAGAGCCGTATGCGTCCATGGATCCAGCCCGGCAACAATCAGGTAAAGAACAGCTACAATAAAAGCAAAACTGCCACCAAGAATCAAACGCAGGCCAAAGAACAACGCAACATAATTCGCGTCAAAATAACCAGCCTGTACCAACTTGGCCCGCAATTGTTTGACTTCCTTTGCATCAACATTTTGCACACCACCAACCAGCGCAACCGCCTCCACCGCATGCTTCATGCGATTGGCGATACGTGCAGTCGAATTCAGGGTCGTTGTGGAAAATGTGCCGGGCTCAGCAGCCACACGCCGCATGACATCCTGCTTGACGCGCCTGAGGTGGTTGGCGACCAGAAAAAGCCCACATAGCAATAGAGCAATACCCGCGCCCCAGAGGAGCACTTTGTTATCTTGCAACAATAGTCCGAACAGTTCGGAGAAATCCATTTCGCCCCTCAGAACTTGAAGTTGATCATCTTGCGCATAAAGAGATTGCCAATCGTCATCCAGCCCATGGCCCCGACCAGGGCATAGGTCACACGCGGATCAGACCAGATTTCCCCATAGAAAGCTGGATTGGCAGCGTTGATGATGAGAAACAGGGCCAGGGGCGTAACCGAAAGGATGATCGCGGAAATCCGCCCTTCTGCTGAAATCGCCTTGATCTTGCGGCGCATCTTGACGCGCAATCTGATGACATTGCCCAGATTATGAAGAATTTCGGTCAGATTTCCGCCAGACGAAGTCTGGATTGCAATCGAGGCAATAAAAAGGGGCAAGTCATCTTGTCCGACGCGCTGATACATGTTGCGCATGGCAGATTCCAGATCGAGACCAAACGTGATCTCATCTTCGACAATACCAAATTCCGTACCTATGGGATCCTCAAGTTCTCGCGCAGCCAACTTGATGGCCGCCGGCACAGGATGACCCGCACGCAGAGATCTTACGATGATGTCGATTGTTTCGGCGAATTGATCCGTAAACTTGCTGATACGCCGACGGCGCAAGTACCGCAGCACAAACAATGGCAGCAAGAACCCTCCCATAACAAATCCCGTAGGCAAACCAATCAGACCAAAGAACCAGCCACAAAGCAGTGCAGCCGTGAGCCCTGCGATCGCAGCAAACATGCCGAGCTTGTAAATGCCGATGCGCAGACCCGATTGCAAGATGAGCCTGTTCAACCAAATCAACGAAATCTGCCAGTCCGCGCTGACAGTGAGCCCCCGCTCACGTCGCAAGTCTATGATCGTATCAACCCGGCTGGATTCATTTTCCTGCATTTCAAGCCGGCGATTGACTTGCGAACGATAACTTGTTGATCCAAAGAAAAGCGACTGAACTGCATCAAGCCCCGCAATGACAGCGAAGAAGAGACAGGCGGAGAATACCCAGATCGGATCAATCGCGTCGAACACACCGGCCTCACAAAGGTTTCGAAGGATCGAAATAAGAACTGGGAACTTGGATGCCCTTCGCGATCAAATCGTTTAAAAACCGCGGACGAACGCCTGTCGCAACAAAATGGCCCGTAACCTGACCGTCTTCATCAGTGCTGGTTCGAATAAATTTGAAAATTTCCTGCATCTGAACAACATCGCCTTCCATGCCGGTGATCTCGGCAACGCTTGTGACCCGGCGCGTTCCGTCACTCAACCGTTGAAGTTGAATAATAAGCCGCACAGCCGCAGCGATCTGCGAACGGATCGACATTTGCGACATCGGCAAACCTGCCATTCCG
>CAMDKB010000141.1 GCA_945901195.1 Rhizobium sp. Q54 | reverse complement strand
CGCCAAACTCCGAAGCGTTTTCGCGTCGAAATCCGCGCGCAGGGGAATAGGCAAAGACATGACGAACCTCCTCGTTCGCCACGAATGAATCAGACACCGACTGATTTGGATAGCCAGAACGAGTCACGCATCAAGGGAGATGGTATTAGCTGGCCCCGGGATTGACGCGTTCTTTTCAGCGTCACATAACCCATACGATCATGGGGGAGCGCCAATTTGTCTGGCAAGCCAGAGAGCGGGGACGAGAAGGAAACGGTGCGCGAAGCTGCGCTCTATGATCCTGATTCCGTTTTCAGGGATTATCCGCTGGAATCCACGGCCGCCCGCGTTTTTCAATCACTGATTGCCCCGGTGCCAGTTTCCGATCAGCCATCGGGGTCCGCTGGTGGCGAAGCGCTGTATGCCAAGAGTGAGAAAAAGCGCGCGGCTGGTGCGTTGACCAAAGAAATGATCAAGCGCATCGCCGACAGGGCCGAGCAGGCGGCGGCGGAAAAGAAGAAACTCTAGCGACGGCCCGCGCCCTCACATCCCGCCCAGATGCTCTGCCACCGTAAATATGTCCTTGTCGCCACGGCCGCAGATATTCACCACCATCAGATGGTCTTTCGGCTTTTGCGGCGCGAGTTTCATCACGGCAGCTACCGCATGAGAGGGCTCCAGCGCAGGGATGATCCCCTCCAGCCTGCAGCAGAGCTGAAAGCCTTCCAGCGCCTCCTTGTCGGTCGCCGACAGATAGGTGACGCGACCCGATTCTTTCAACCAGGAGTGCTCGGGGCCGATGCCGGGATAATCGAGGCCGGCGGAAATTGAATGCCCTTCGAGAATCTGGCCATCATCATCCATCAGGAGATAGGTGCGATTGCCGTGCAGCACGCCGGGGCGGCCCCCTGCCAGCGATGCGCAATGACCGTCGGGCACATCAAGCCCGTGTCCGGCGGCCTCGATGCCAAAAATCTCGACGGAGGGGTCGTCGAGGAAGGGATGGAACAGGCCGATAGCGTTGGAGCCGCCGCCGATGCAGGCGATCAGCGAATCTGGCAGGCGGCCTTCGGCGGCGTGCATCTGCTCTTTCGCTTCCTTGCCTATGATCGATTGAAAATCGCGCACCATCGCCGGATAGGGATGCGGTCCCGCCGCCGTGCCAATGCAGTAGAAGGTGTCGGCGACATTGGTGACCCAGTCACGCAGCGCCTCGTTCATGGCGTCTTTCAAAGTCTTGGCGCCTGACTGCACGGGCACGACTTTCGCGCCGAGCATTTTCATGCGGAAAACGTTCGGCTTCTGCCGCTCGACATCGACCGCGCCCATATAGACGACGCATTCGAGGCCATATTTGGCGCAAGCTGTGGCGGTGGCCACGCCGTGTTGTCCTGCGCCGGTTTCGGCGATGATGCGCTTTTTGCCCATGCGCAGCGCAAGCTGGATCTGGCCCAGCACATTGTTAATCTTGTGCGCGCCGGTGTGGTTCAGCTCGTCGCGCTTGAAATAGATTTTGGCGCCGCCCAGATGCTGGCTCATCCGCTCCGCGTAATAAAGCGGGCTCGGACGGCCGACATAATGGGTGGCCAGATGATCGAGCTCGGCCTGAAAGGCAGGGTCCGCCTTGGCGACCGTATAGGCATTTTCCAGTTCAAGGATCAGCGGCATCAGCGTTTCGGCGACAAAACGGCCACCAAATATGCCGAAATGACCCGTGGCGTCAGGTCCATTACGGAAAGAATTGGGATGTTCGTTCAAAGGGAGTCTCCTGTCGCATCTATTTAGGCTGGGGGTGCGTCTTATCCAAGCGGCAGTTTTTCTGCCGCTCTGGCCCGCCTGATAAAATCGTAAATGAGGGCGATGTCCTTTGTGCCTGGTGACGTCTCTACACCTGACGAAACATCGAGCCCCTGAGCCTGCGTCACGGCAAGCGCCTCCGCTACATTGTCGGGGGAAAGCCCGCCTGACAACATCCACGGCCGCCGGCTCTTTACGTTCTTGAGAATGGTCCAGTCGAAAGCCGCGCCATTGCCGCCCGGCAATACCGAGCCCTTGGGCGGGCGGGCATCGAACAACAGGCGGTCGGCGCAGGTTTCATAGGTCGCAATGGTCATGAGATCGGAAGCTTGGGACACATGGATCGCCTTCATCACCGGCAGGCCGAAGCGGGCTTTCACCGCCTGAACACGATCCGCCGATTCCCTGCCGTGAAACTGCAGGAGATCGGGCTTGATGTGTTCGACGATAGCTTCAAGAAGCGTATCGTCAGCATCAACGCTGAGCGCCACTTTCAGCGCCCGGCCCTTCACCCGTGCAGACAAGGCGGTGGCATTTTCAAAAGTGAGGGTGCGGGGACTTGGCGGGAAGAAGACAAATCCCACCATGTCTGCGCCTGCATCAAGAGCCGCGTCCAGCGTATCTTGTGTTGAAAGGCCACAAATTTTGATCAGAAGCGAAGTCATCGCGGCGATCAACACCATTGGCCCAAAATTGTCGAGAAAAAAGCCATTTCGCTTGATGAGGCTCTACGGTTTGCTTGTCACTTCGGTCGCCCTGTCCACTACATGCTTGGGCGTCTTGTAGAGCTCCGTCAGCTCCGCGACGACCTCGTCACCTGTCATCGGTGAAAACTGCGTACCGACCTTTTTAGCTTCCTCGATCTGTGCCGGATCCTGCATCATGTCGAGGAGCGCTTTGCGCAAAGCCGCCAGTTTCAGCGGGTCGAGTCCGGGCGGGCCTGCAAAGGGTCGCGTCAATTCCGAAACGCCAAACACGAGTTTGGCCATCTGCACTTCTTCTTCAGTCTTGAGCAGCTTGTAGAGGTTGGTGGCATTGCCGAAATAAGGGAGGTTCCGGTTGAAACCCGTCTGCACAAAAAGGTTCAGGCGGCCTTCCGTATAGTCCTGCGCATAGGCCGAGCTGACCGTGGATTCGAACATGCCGCAGCTGCCGCCCGCCTCGCCAGATTGCATGGCAAGGTTGATGTCGCGCGTGCCTTTGTAGCCGGCCACAACTTTCAGATTGGCGCCCAAAACATTCTTCATGAAAAGCGGCCAGCGCGTCAGCGGCGCATCGCCGCCATCCGAGCCAAAGACAACAGTCTGCTTGGCCGCGATCAGATCTTCGAGGGTCTTTATGTTCTGGCCTGCGCCCTTCCAGACGCCGCAAGCCAGGGTGTCGCGATGGATATTGCCGATCCAGGAAAATTTCAGCGTCTCGAACTTGGCTTTAGGATCGCCATAGAGCGGCAGCATGGCGACGGTTGATGAGAAAATGCCCAGAACAGAGCCATCTTTCGGCGCGATATTATAGAGGTTGTTAGCCGCCAGCAGGCTGCCGGCACCCGTGACGTTTTGCACGACCACATTGGGATTGCCTGGCACATGCCTGCCGAAATGACGTGCGACGACCCTGGCCGTCGTGTCGTAACCGCCGCCTGTGCCATATCCAACCCACAGGTTTATGGTTTTGCCCTTGTAGAAATCAGCCACGGAATCAGCGGCTGCGGGCGCTGAAAGGACAACGCTCCCCAGACTGGCAAGTAGCGCAAAGTTCAAGCGTGGCTTTCGCATAATCATATGTGTCGGTCTCCTCACGCCTACTTATTCAATGTTGGCGCAACTTGAAAGAGGCTCATGACTGAGGTCTGTTTATTGGATAGCCGGTGATATTGCGCGCTGCAAATTTCCAGCAACGGTGCCTGTTCAAGGCAAATGCACTATCCATTCCAGTCTGGCGGTCAGTGAAATGCTGATATTGGTCGCGCAGATTGCCAGCACCCCGATGCGTGCAGAAAGTGCTGTCCAGCTTACCCCTTGCCAACGCCGTGCCCGCCGAAGTCGTTGAAAAACTTCTCCGGCTTGCGGGCCTTTTTGTTGCGCACGACTTTCTGTTCAGCGGCATCGAAAGCAGGCAGCGGATGCGTGCCGGAAATTGTCACGCGATCCATGAAGCGGCGTTTTGGGAAATAATCGTGCACCGCATAATGTTGCGTCGAACGGTTGTCCCAGAAGATCAGCGTATTGTTCTGCCAGCGGACGCGATATTGGTATTCCGGCACTTTCACGAGATCGTAAAGTTGCGTCAGAAGCGCTGTGCTTTCACCTTCGTCCATGCCTTTCACGCGCATGGTGAATTGCGGATTGACGAAAATAACATGGCGTCCGGTGACCGGATGTTTGGTCACGATGGGGTGCAGGGCGGGCGGATATTGTTCTTCATAGTCGCGCATCTGCCGCCGCCCCTCGGCGGTTTCGCCAAACAGCGGCTTGAACACCTTGAAATCATGCCAGGCTTCAAGGCCGGAAATGAAATGCTGCATGCGGTCGCTCAGTCCCTCCCAGGCCGCCGCCATCGAGGCGAACATGGTGTCGCCACCATACGAGGGAACATCAGTCGCGCGCAGCATGGTGCCCATCGGCGGTGCAAGACGGAAGGTTTCATCCGAATGCCAGCAATCGGTTCCGAACGGCGGATTATTTTCGTCATTGCGAAAGGTGATCAATTCGGGCTTCACACCTGAATTGGGCGCGAAGGGATGCACGCTGAGCGAGCCAAAACGTTTGCCGAATGCAATGAGATCATCCGAACTCATTTTCTGATCGTGGAAGATCAACAGCCCATACTCGGCATGAGCCTGCTGGATAGCTGCAAGATCGGCTTCACTGACCGGCTTTGACAGGTCGATGCCGCTCACCAGCGCGCCAAGATAGGCGCCGTCCTGATCAATGCGAAGTGAAGATGCCTGGGTCGTGCGTTCCGCAAGGGCAGTCATGGCGCTCTCCCGTCAATCTGATCAGCGCTTCACAAACTTCAGCACCATGCGATCACTTTCGCCGATACCTTCATATCTGGCGCGATCCACATCCTTCTGCCGATAGGTCGGCGGCAGGCTCCAGACGCCCTCCGGATAATCCTTGGTGTCTTTTGGGTTGGCTTTTACTTCGGAGGATCCGATGAACTGGAACCCGGCCTTCTCGATCAACGCAATGGCAAAATCCTGGCGAATATAGCCGTTTTTCATTTGCGCGTCCTGGCTCATGTCAGTGCGGCCGCGATGGTCGGTGACACCAAGGATGCCGCCGGGCTTCAGAGCCATGCTGAAAGCCTTGAGAGCTCCGTCGATTTCGTTGCGCTCAATCCAGTTATGCATATTACGGAAGGTCAGAACGAAATCCATACTGCCGGGCGGCGCGATCTCGTAGTCATCCTTGAAGAATTTCGTGACCTGAATCTTGCCGAATACAGCCGGATTGGCAGCGTATTTTTCGAGCATGCGCTTGTGGTCTTCAGTATAGGTCTGTGGCACGCCTTCGTGGCGGCCTGCAGTGATGTAGAGGCCTTTTTCCGCCAGATAGGGCGCGAGGATTTCGGTGAAATAACCGCCGCTGCCAGGTAGGATCTCGGCGACGCGGCTGCTTTCTGTAACGCCGAAGAATTTCAGCACTTCATACGGTTTGCGAAATTTGTCGCGGGCGGCATTGCCGGGTGATCGGTGGGGAGAGCCGATCTGCGCGGCCAGTGCATCCTTGAGTTGGGCGAGGGCCACCGGAATGGGCAACGCCAGACCCGCAAATGCCAGCGTTGTGCCGCACAAGAGGCGGCGGCGGGATATCAGGGCACCGGACATGAGAACTTCCCTAAACTCGTTGACATCGAACATATTTTGCAGGCGATAGCCGCAATCGATCCTGAATCGCAAGCCGATGATCGCCAGACAGAATTCATACTACCGCAAAATGCGATTTACGTCACAGCAGAGTATTCACAACTGAAAAAGAACAGAACTTCAAATAGCCGATTTGCAGGCGCAGCGGCGGATTGCAGACTGCGCTGAACATTCCCTAGGCTGCGCGGCTCCGGTCATTGGCCGGCATGGGTGGTGGCAGAGCTGCGATTTCTGTTCGCAGCTGCGCGACTTCTTCATTCTTGTGCCGGGTCTCTTCACGAAGCGCACGCACATCAGCCAGCGTTTCACGTGTGAGGCGGCGGTGGCTGCCTTGCGCGAACCAGGTGGCGACGCCACCCAGAATCACGCCGGCCATCAACGTGAGAAAAACAATCACGAATAAAGGCGCTGCTACAACCATGCCATCGCTGATAAGGCCGACGGGATCCAGCACGACATTGACAGTTTGTCTGTTGGCGACAGAAAAAATCAAGACAACCAGCGCGATAGGCAAGAGCAGAAGCCATTTAAAAAAGGTCTTCATTCATCTCTCCTGACGCTCAAGGTGGTTCACTATTTGCTCGCGCTGCCGTTAAGGCGATCGCGCATTTCTTTACCCGTTTTGAAGAACGGCACAAATTTTTCCGCAACTTCAACATGCTGTCCCGTACGTGGATTGCGGCCAGTCCGCGCATCGCGTTTGCGAACAGAAAACGCGCCGAATCCGCGCAGCTCAACGCGATTTCCACGCGCCAGGGCATCAGTGATTTCTTCCAGGATAGCGTTCACGATGTTCTCCACATCACGCTGGAAGAGATGAGGAAATTGCTCTGCTATGGTTGTTACAAGTTCTGATTTGATCACGTGCTGCCCCCTCGGCAAAAGAGTCTAAACCTGAATAAGTCCCAGGTTGTTACTTATTCCCCATAGCCACCATGCCAAACGGCCACAAGACCGTCAAGCATGCGTACGTTCGCTGCATTCTGGAGGGGCTCTAGATTTTGCGCGAAAGTATCAAAGCCAAAGATTGTGGCAACCCAATGCGCACTCGTCAGCCCGAACGAACGGCTTGATGGCCGGCGCCATTCGCGTACGCGAAGATTCTTTGTGATTTGCTTTTCGCTTTCGAGCCAGGCTACGGCGTCGCGTTCGCCACCAAGCTGGTCGATCAACTTGAGCGGCACGCTCTGGCGGCCTGTGAATACGCGGCCATTTGAAACATCCGCAAGTTCCTTGTCATCAAGTTTGCGGCGCTCTCTTACAAGGTCTTTGAACCATTCATAGGAATCCATGACGATCGCAGCCATCGCGTCGCGTGCTTCCGGGGTGGTCGGTTCGACGCCGCTGGGCGAGGCCTTGAGCGGGCTCGATTTGATTGACTCCATTTTTACGCCGACATTGTCCATAAGCTTGACGAAGTTGGGAATTTGAACCAGCACACCAATAGAGCCGACAAGTGAAGTTTGTTGCGCGTAAATGCGATCAGCGCCCAGTGCGGCGATGTAAGCGCCCGAAGCCGCCATGCCGGATACTACGGCAACGACCGGCTTTTTCGCTGCAAGGCGGCGTATTTCCGCATACAGAAGTTCCGAGCCGGTCGTCGTGCCACCAGGGCTTGAGATCGACAACAATACAGCCTTTGCGTTAGAATTGCCGACCTGTTCAAGCAGTCGAATGGTTGCAGCATCGCCCGTGATCACGCCAGTTATTGATACGCGGGCAATATGATCACCCGAGATCTGCGAGGAGCCGCCTGCGATCCTGTAGCCGCCCACACCAAGGGCGATGATGACAGCAAGCACTGCCAATACGCGCCAGAATGAAAGCTTGCGGCGCAAACGGCTGCGATCGAGCAGGTGATCTGCCGAAAGTGGATTCGAAACTGCCATTTTTGATGCTCCAGTTCTGTTGCAGGCTTCATATCAAATCAGGTGGCGATGGTGAACGAGGGATCAAGCGAGGAATGCATCGGGACGTAGAAAAGCCCGCGCCGGATGACGCGGGCTTATCCCTTTAAAACATTGCCGGATTATGGCCCGAAGAGATTATTTCTTGTCTTCGTCCTTGTCCTGCGTATCGCGTGCGCGCAGAGCAGCACCGAGAATGTCACCCAGCGACGCGCCCGAATCCGCAGATCCAAACTGTGCGATGGCTTCCTTCTCTTCGGCCACTTCGAGCGCCTTGATGGAGACCGACACCTTGCGCGCCTTGCGGTCGAACACGGTGACGCGGGCATCCATCTTTTCGCCAACTGCGAAACGTTCCGGGCGCTGGTCTGCACGGTCGCGCGCGAGTTCGGCACGGCGGACGAAGGTCGTGAGGTCCGTACCTGCAATCTTCACTTCCAGGCCGTTCTCCTTCACTTCGAGCACTTCGCACGTGACAATGCCGCCCTTGCGAACTTCGCCCGAGCCGCCTTCTTCAGCGGACTTGGCAGCGAACGGATCGGAACCGATCTGCTTGACGCCCAGCGAGATGCGCTCCTTTTCGACATCGACGTCAAGAACCTGAGCCTTGACCATGTCGCCCTTCTTGAACTCTTCGATGACCTGCTCGCCTGGACGCTTCCAGTCGAGATCGGAGAGATGGACCATCCCGTCCACGTCGCCTTCCAGACCAATGAACAGGCCGAATTCGGTCTTGTTCTTGACTTCCCCTTCGACGATCGTGCCGACGGGATATTTCTCGGCGAAAGCTTCCCAGGGGTTCTGCAAGGTCTGCTTGAGACCGAGAGAAATGCGGCGCTTGCTGGAATCGACTTCCAGAACCTGCACTTCAACTTCCTGGCTGGTCGAGACGATCTTGCCGGGATGGACGTTCTTTTTCGTCCAGGACATTTCCGAAACGTGAATCAGGCCTTCGATACCCGGCTCCAGTTCCACAAACGCGCCGTAGTCGGTGATGTTGGTCACGCGGCCGCTGAGCTTGGCCTGCAGCGGATATTTAGCTTCAATGCCATGCCACGGATCGTCCTGCAGTTGCTTCATGCCGAGCGAGATGCGGTGCGTTTCGTGATTGATCTTGATGATCTTAACGCGCACGGTCTGGCCGATTGTCAGCACTTCAGACGGATGGTTGACGCGGCGCCATGCGATGTCGGTGACATGCAGCAGGCCGTCAATACCACCCAGATCCACGAACGCGCCGTAATCTGTGATGTTCTTGACAGTGCCGTCGATCTCCTGGCCCTCTTCGAGCTTGCCAACGATTTCGGTGCGCTGTTCGGCGCGGCTCTCTTCCAGAACCGTACGGCGCGACACGACGATATTGCCGCGGCGGCGATCCATTTTCAGGATTTCGAACGGCTGCGGCACGTTCATCAGCGGACCCACATCGCGAATTGGCCGAATATCGACCTGCGAACGGGGCAGGAAGGCCACTGCGCCATCAAGATCGACAGTAAAGCCGCCCTTGACCTGATTGAAGATGACGCCGTCGACGCGCTCTTTCTTCTCAAAGGCTTGTTCAAGCTTGACCCAGCTTTCTTCACGGCGGGCCTTGTCGCGGGAAATGACGGCTTCCCCGAGCGCGTTCTCGATGCGCTCCAGATAAACTTCAACTTCGTCACCGATCTTCAGAACGTGGTCACGACCGGGGCCTGCAAATTCCTTCAGCGCCACCCGTCCCTCGGTCTTCAGACCGACGTCGATGACAGCAACATCTTTTTCAATCGCAACGACGATTCCCTTGACGACGGAACCTTCGAAAGCATCCGCAGCTCCAAAGCTCTCGTCGAGCATAGCTGCGAAATCATCAACCGTCGGGTTGAAGCTATTAGCGGTATTGGCCATTATTTCTCCTGATGTGTCCCTGCACGACCGGTAATTTAATGGGTGGTGCAGGTACAGATGCGCCGGCGGGGTTAGAGTTTTAGGGTGCCTGCAAAAGCCGGAGTCCATCCAAGGATAAACATCCACGTAAGTGGGCCGGCGCGCGGCCAGCAAGTGCAGACGGGGTTTGCCGACAGGAAAACGCCTGCCAGCGCGCGCGTTGTATCAGGGGTTATCCACAAGGGCAATGTGGAAATTCCAGCCCAACCCCGCCCTTTCGCGACCTGGTTGCGCGACCTGCAGGAAAAGGCTTCTGTTTATAGCCAACAGACAGGACTTTCTCCATGCAGCCATTACCCGCCAAAGGTATCTCCGGCACGACTTCAGTCATTCCACTGATCGGCCACCCGGTCGTGCAGGTGAAAAGCCCGCCGGTGCAGAATACTTATTTTGACGAAGCCGGTCTGGATGTCGTCATGGCGCCGATGGATATTCCCCCTTCTAGCAGCCTGTCGGACTGGATTCAAAGACTTGGACCCGCTGCGCGTTTTTGCTGGTTCGGGCGCGTTGCAAGCGCCTGTCGGCTCCCGGAGGGCCTGGCGGGGGCCGCGTTTGGCGCCTGCCATGTCCGCATCGACCTGAATTTCC
>CAMDKB010000140.1 GCA_945901195.1 Rhizobium sp. Q54 | reverse complement strand
AGTTTTCTACCGCCGTCCGGGAATACTAACAGACGGCTGGCGCGCCTGCTCCAAAGCGGCATGCCTGTTCATGCCGTGTCGTAACACTCGAGCAATGAGATCGACAACGTTTACGCCGGACAGGCGCAGCATGCTGCCGACGGTCGAGGAATCGTCCGACGACAATCCACATTGCGCATTCACTTCGAGCACATGTATAAGCCCGGACCGTTCATCGAGGCGGATATCAACGCGCCCATAGCCACACCCGCCGACCGCACGCATCACGCGCCGGGCAAGATCTTCAAGTGGTGATCTTAATTCTGGAGGCGCTAGTGCATACCAGTAATAGGGCTCCCCTTCGGGGATAGGTCTTGAGACTTCCGGCAGCCCCCAATAGCGCTCGTAAGCGAGAAAGCGCTCGCGCGGTGGCAACCGTTTGTCGAACACACGTTCCCCGGGCGGCAATACCCAGAGCCCCATGGGCTCGGCAGCATCTTCCACGACCAGAACAGTAAATTCGCGCCCCTCGATGAATTGTTCGGCCATGATGCCGTCCTTCTCGAAGTGCTGCCCGTGCAGGCCCTGCTGTAATTGAATGACCTTGTGCAGGGCCGCATCGAAATCATAACAAACCGAGTCGATCTGGATGCCGTAACTTCCCGCCGAAACATCCGGCTTGATGAACAGGGGGAACCCGATTTCCGCCACGGCGCGACGCAGGTCTGTGTTCAAATCGCCGATCATGACGAAAGGCGCAGTCTGCACACCCGCGCTGATCAAGGTGCGCTTGCTTTGCGACTTGGATGTCGTGAGCTCGTAGAATCTCTTGTCCGAGCCCGTAAAGGGAATGCCCAGTCGCTCCAGGCCTTTGACAACCTCAAGTCCCGGATAGCCGTCCGAGTCCGAACCATCGCACAGATTAAATACAAGCGCCTTATGTGTGCGCGCCTTGTCGCGCGCGGTGGCCAGAATGTGCGGTAGCTGGCGGGAGGTCACGGGCTGCCATTCCCATGTGAGCCCCAGAGTGTCCATCCAGCCGCCGATTTCAGCGCGGTATTCCGGCATGTCGTAGTGCGGGCTGACCAGTTTGCCGTCCTGCTCGATATAGGGCGCAAAGACGATCACATGGCTGAGCCGCTCGTGTACTTCCTGTGGCATGGTCAGCTATTCGCCCGAGTTGCCAGGGGTGGGCGCGGGCTCGTTTGCCGGTCCGCCTTTTTCCTCGCTCGCAGCGCGTTTCCAAAGACGCGAATACTCGCCTTTCCGGCTGATCAATTCTTCATGGGCGCCAAGTTCTACGATGCGGCCTGCGCGCATTACGACGACCTTGTCGGCAGTTTCGGCCATTGTGAGGCGATGGGTCACGGACAGGATCGTGCAGGTACCTTTGAGTTTCACAATGGTCTGCAAAATTTCTGCTTCAGTCGTCGGGTCGAGGGCGGAGGAGAATTCGTCCAGAACCAGAATTGCGGGTTTGCGGACCAGCGCGCGGGCAAGCGCAATGCGTTGCCGTTCGCCGCCCGAAAAGCGTGCGCCTGACGTGCCCGCCATGGTGTCGTAGCCTTCTGGCAGGGACATGATGAGGTCGTGGATTTCAGCGGCCTTGGCTGCGGCAATCACGTCATCGTCCGAGGCATCGAGTGCTCCAAGACGAATATTATCTTTCACAGGCGCATCAAAAATCGTGATTTCCTGCGACACCAGGCCAATCTGGCTGCGCAATGACGACATCGTCACATCACGCAAGTCCTGCCCGTCAACTGTGATCTTCCCCTCGGTCACTTCGTAGAACCGCAGGATCAGGTTGATGATGGAACTCTTGCCAGCGCCGCTGCGGCCGACAAATACGACATATTCGCCCGCATTAATCTTGAGATCGACCTTGTTCAGAGTCGGAATCTCGGACGTCGGATAGCGGAAGCTGACCTTCTCGACTTCGATTGCCTGGTTGAAACGGGACAGATCACGTGCCCCCGGCTTGTCCTGGATGCCCATGGGCTCATCCAGAATTTCACGGATGCGCTGCCAGCCGGCAGTGGCGTCGATGAACGAAGGAATCATCCATGTGAGGTTATGAATGGCCGAATTCAGGCCGATCAACAGCGCCTGATAGGCAACCAGATCGCCAACCGTGATTCGCCCGTTGATCGTCAGCCAGCCGCCGACGCCCAGCACAACCAGTTGCAGCATCAGGAAGGTGAGGCTTGGAAGCCTTGAGACCAGGTAGGACAGGAAGTTTGCGCGGGCGAGCTTGGTCAGCAATTCGTCGAGCCGGTTGGAAAAATCCTTGGAGGCATGGTTTTCGAGGCTGTAGGCCTTGATCACGCTTTGACCGCCAAGATTTTCCTGCAGGAAGCCCATCATGCGACCTTCTTCGCGTCGCAAAACGAACGATGCGTCCAGCGCCTTGCCCTGCACGATACGCGGCATCATCAGGCTGAAGAGGATGCCCACGGCGGCTATGCCGGCCAGAATCGGGTGCACGAAGAGCATCAGGGCCAGTGTGGTGACGATTTCCACCAGCCCGGCCATCGCCATTGGGAAAGCCAGAACCATACCGTTTTCGATCTGGCCGACGTCGGCATTGAAGCGCGCTGTCAGGTCGCCCGCTGACTGGCGCCGGTAGAACCCGACAGGCAGCGATTGCAAGTGGCCGAACATGTCCAGACGGATATCATTGACGATCCTGCCGCCGATCCTTGCCCAATAGAAATCGCATGCGATGACCACAAAATTGAATAAAACGGCGCCCACGCCCAGAGCGGCCAAAATCAGCATCAGGGCGGGCATGTCGCCTTCGACGACCGCCTTGTCGATGACAAACTTCATCGAATAGCGAACGCCTACATCGTAAAGGCTTTCGAGAATCAAACCGCCGAACAGCAGGAACACCGTCGTGCGGTAGCGGCCCGCATAACGCGCGATGCTGATGAACATTTCCCGCATGGCGATGTCCTCTCAGTTGCGCCGGTTCATTCGCGAATACAGGAAGTAAGAGCGTTGGCAGGAAAAGTGGAGCCCGGTTTTCCGTTAGCAAGGGCTCCCAAACCAGAAGATCTACGGGCATCGTGGTTCAATACAACCGCGATCCACTCAAAATGCCGCCAAAAGCGGGGCGCTACGTTAGCTATCGGCCGTAGCCGAAAATCTGATCTTCCGGGATTCACAAAACGTCCCCCCAACGCTAAGCCTCTGGCGGCCTGCGTTCTGACACAGCATTCTTGAAGCAAGGATAGCATTTTTCACCAGCCGCATGAACCCCGGCTGAATGGCCGATTCCGGAGCCAGACCTAAACCGCCCTGGGCCTGTTGCGTGTGAGCGCGTGGTTCAGCACCAGCTCCAGAATTTCTGGCATTGTCCGTCCGGCCAGTTTCAGAAGGCTGCCAACGGTCGACGAATCGTCGGTTGAAAGGCCGCAATTTGCGTTGACTTCCAGAATGAACAGCTTGCCTGACTTGTTGGAGCGCCTCATGTCGGCGCGCGCATAGCTGCTGCCATCGACCGCCCGAACGGCGCGGCGAGCGAGATTTTCAATTTCGGCGCGCAATTCCTGCGGCGCAGATTGATACCAGTAATAGGGCTCCCCGGCAGGTATTGGCCGTTTGTCCTCCGGAAGTTCCCAATAGCGTTCATACGCCAGGAACTGCTCGTTTGCCGGTACCCGCTGATCGAAAACACGTTCACCCGGCGGCAATACATAAAGACCAAGCGGCTGGCTCGGATCCTCAATGACTAGAGCAGTGAACTCGCGGCCCTCAATGAACGGCTCTGCAAACACCTGGCTTGCGTGGAAGTATTTGTCGTTACGCAATTTATCTACGCGCTGGCGCGCCGCTTCCAGATCGTAGCATACCGAATCCAGGCTGATTCCGTAGCTCCCGGCGGACACGTCCGGCTTGATGAACAACGGATAACCTATCTTATTAACGGCCTTCTCAAGGTCCCGTTCTGTATCATCGATGACGACAAACTCAGCAGTCGATACGCCTGAGGCCTGAAGCAGACGCTTGGTTGTAAGCTTGCCTGTGGTGACATTGTAAAAAACGGTACTCGCGCCGCTAAATGGCAGGCCGGAGAGTGTCAACGCTGTCACAACGCTCGGACCGGGGTAGCCGTCTTCTTCCGAGCCGTCACACAGGTTCATGACGATGATGGGCGTTTGCTTGTTGCGCTCGACAAGCCCGGCGACAATCGTATCGATCGTGGGGATTGTGACGTTGGTCCAGACGTATCTGAGGTCCAATGGCCCGAACCAGTCTTTCAGTTCCGCGTGGAAGCCCGGCAAATCATATTCGGGACTGACCACTTGGCCATCTTCAATCATGTAGGGAATGAGCAGGTGAATTTCCGGCTTCAATGTCCGTAAATTCAATTCGGGAGCGCCTGTCCCGGATGCCTCTTCAGCCCACCGGCGGGCGATAAAGGGAGAGATCAGCGGCCGCAGGGTTTCTCGCTGCGCCGGCGAAAGAAAGCGGAAGCCGCGAATTTCCTGGGCGCAAGAGGGCGCGCCGCAACCGCAGGGAAAGGGCGAAGTCATCGACCATTCGGTGCTGTTGTAGTTGAAAGTCATTTCTGCGCCCGCTGCGATGGGCCGGGCTGCCACCATTTGCCGTGTGACGGTATCGATCCGCACGTTGGGCGCGCAGCCGTGGTTCATGGATTTCCATTGGGAATCCAGGGTCAGCACATGCTCATATTCGTTAAGCTGGATCGTATATTTCGTCGGATGGTCGATGATTTCGCCGGTAAGTTCAAAGATTGTCTCGCCCGTTTCGAACGGCGTGACCGCTTCTATGATTTCACCGAAGGGACCGCGCCCCAGCGTTATTCTCTCGACGTGCTGGTCCATGGCCAAAGCTGTTTCCTTCAAGTGGCGCGATGTCTGGGGCAAACTCACCTCGCGCACGGGAGTTCCAAGTCGTGCGGCACTTTTGGCGAATGGCATGTGTATGCGCCCCTCAACCTTCAAAAAATGTTCACAATTTTTTATCGCGTGGATAAAATGAACGCTATCTGAATAGCCAGAAAATTCCAGCAATTATCCTGTTGCGTCCACCGCATTTTCGGCTGACTGTCGCGCTGCACACTGCGCCATTCATTCCCAGCCAACAAAAACCAAGATGAACGCCCGTTTTCAGCCGGTCAGAGAAGTCTTTCGCCATCGCAATTATGCGATTTTCATGCTCGGCTTGGGTCCGCACGCCATTTCCTCGTGGATGTACCGCGTGGGAATCGGCTGGCTCGCCTGGGAGCTGACCCGTTCACCGGTATGGCTAGGGGTTATTGCCGCTGCCGATCTCATTCCGGTGCTGTTGCTTTCGCCGCTGGCGGGTGTGGTGACGGACCGTGTCACGCCCATGAAACTTATGCTTTTGACCCAATGGCTGCAGTGTGCCCAATGCCTGGCTGTCGTGGGGGCCATGCTCGCGGGTGTGATGCGGATTGAGCTTCTGCTCGTGCTTACATTGGCGCTTGGGGTCGCGCAGGCATTTGGTTCGGCAGCTCGCCATGCCACCGTTCCCTATACGGTCCCAAGGCCACTGGTTGCGACGGCGGTTTCACTTGATTCTGCGCTGTTTCAGGCAAGCCGCTTTATAGGACCCGCTATTGCGGCGCTGATCATCCCGGTCTGGGGTGTACTGGGCACATTTATAGTCCACATCGCCGGCACATTCATATTTTCTGTGATGATGCATTTCATGGATGTGCCGCCGCCCGAGCGCAAGCATGGCCCCCGCAATTTCTTCTCCGATATTGGCGATGGCGTCGCATACGTGCGCGAGCACAAAGGCATCGGGCCGTTGCTGGTCATGCTGCTGGCGGCCTCCATCTGTCTCAGGCCGATTCAGGACATGTTGCCGGGGTTCGCTGAAGCGGTCTTCCACTCGGACGCAGTTGGCCTTGCCTGGCTTTCATCCGCCATGGGCGTTGGCGCGATGCTCAGCGCGACTGTGGTTGCCCTGCAGGGACGGTTGTCCGGCCTGGCAAACATGACATTCGTGGGATTGTTCGGTGTCGTCGCAGCGACCTACGGGTTTGTCTCAACCAACATTTTGTGGGTGGGGGTGATTTTCTGCGCCTTGTCCGGCTATACGCTCAACACTCTGTCGGTGAGCACGCAGGCGCTGGTGCAGTCTGCCGTGGAAGATTCGATGCGCGGCCGGGTGATGTCGCTCTATACGCTGATTTTCCGGGGTACGCCTGCGCTGGGCGCACTTGCATTTGGCGGGTTGGCGGAAATTATCGGCCTGCGCTGGTCCTATGCGGTCGCCGCAACGCTGTGCCTGGTGGCGTCATTCTGGCTGCTACCACGAAAAGATTCCATGCGCGTGGCTCTGGATTTTGATCGTGCCGCTTCACGCCCACCCGAAAAGTGAAAGCGTCTATCGTCGCGTCAGGAAATGAAGACACTGAGAATGACCAGGGCGATGATTGTCGCCCAGGCCAATGGTGTCAGCGCCTTGTCGAGGGTTTGAAACATGATTTGCGCCGTTTGGTTTGCACCGCAACAAATGCCCTCTAACACCATTATTCCCGTTTCGCGACAGCAAACGCTGACCATTACGCAAATTTAATGATCATTTAGTCTGCAATTGCGCCAGTGAAAATCCGGCGACTTTCTTGTAATTGTCCGACAGCGCGCGCAGTTCATCCTGCGTGATGTAATCGTCCAGATTCTCAAAAGGCCTGTCTCCGACAAGCTCTTCTACCTTGATGTTGATGAAATCAGGCGGCGAATTGCGGTTGGTGAGAACGACATTGTTGGCGGCCTCGCGGCGCTCGGTGTCATACGCATCAAGCGCAGCTGCTATTCCAATTTCGCGTACCAGACAATCGGCCAGCGCGCGCGCGTCGAGGGCGCCTTGCGCCGATCCGTTTGATCCGCGTGGATACATGGGATGGGCAGCGTCGCCGGCCAGAGTCACGCGTCCGAAGGTCCAGCGGGGCAGGGGATCCTTGTCCACCATGGGATATTCCAGCACCATATCGGCCTTCGCGATCATGTCGGCCACATCAAGCCAATCGAACTTCCAGTCCTTGTATATGGCGTAGAAATCATCGAGCTTGCCGGCCTGGTTCCAGTCGTTCTGTTTGTTGAGTTCCGGCTGCTCGATTTCGGCCATCCAGTTGATGAGCTGGTTTCCCTCGCCGTCCACATTGTCGATGATGGGGTAAACGACAATCTTGCCGGTCTTGATGGAGCCGATCCGCATGTAACTCGCGCCGGTGAGGATCGGCTTGCGCTTGGTAACGCCGCGCCATGTGTTGATGCCCGCGAAGGCGAGCTTGTCCGCTGGATAAAGCTGCTTGCGAATGGCCCCGTTGATTCCATCGCAGGCGATGAGCGCGTCGGCGCGGACAGAGGGGCGCTGGGCGCCATTGAAATCCGCCAGATGTACGGTGACGCCATCCTCATCCTGCTCGAAGCCGGAGCAGGTATGGTCTGTCTTGATTGCATCCGCTCCCAGTTGCGCCAGAGCGGCGTTGAATAACGTCAGATGCAGCCGCCCGCGATGGATTCCAACCTCGGGCAGTGCATATCCCGCCAATTTGCCGCGCGGCTCTTTATAGATGAGCTGGCCGAAGCGATTGAAGAAACAGCTCTCTAGATTGATGATACCTTGCCTCTGCAATTCATCCGTGATGCCCAGCGCCTGGAATTCCCGCATTGCGTGCGGCAACAGCGTAATGCCAACGCCAATTTCCTTCACCTCGGGCACGCGTTCATAGATCGTGCAGGAGATGCCCCGATTTTTCAGGTTGAGGGCGAGGCAGAGACCGGCGATTCCGCCGCCGGCGATGGCGATATGCATGGCGATGTCTTTCGTTCCAATTTGTCGTCCTGGACGGCGCGCGCCGGTCAAGGATGGCGTGTTGAAGGTTTGATCTCGACTTCAGGGATATCCGGGAAAAGTCCCGAAGGAGCCAAAACCCCATGCGCTGCGTAAAGTGTCCTTGGGCCAGCGCTTGGGCCGTAGCGGCATTTCCTCATGCCAGGGGCGAGGCTCCCAGTAGCCCAGCTCCTCGTCTTTCATCATGTCCATTTCGCAGAACATTTCTACACGCACGCCATCGGCATTGCGATGATAGGCGGCGATATTATGGCCAACCACATGGCGCAAAGGTCCCCAAACCAGATGAATCTTGTTCTTGGCCAGCACTTCACACGTGCGATGCAATTCTGACCAGTCCTTCACCTCAAAGGCGATGTGATGCAGGGCGGCGCTTTCATAACGCACAAAATTGATTGTGTGGTGGTCCACGCCGCAGCGCAGGAAGGAGAAATGGTCGCCCATCCAGTCGCTGACGCGAAAGCCGAGCACGTCGCAATAGAAATCCGTGATTTTCTGGACGTCCTCGACCCGATAGGCGACGTGGCCGAATTTCACCGGGCTGATGCCGGCATCGGAGAGATCGGGCTTGTGAAATTTGTAGTCGGCATAAACTTCGATACGTGTGCCTTTGGGGTCTTCGAATGCGATGGCCTGCCGCACGCCAGGCGTGATGTCGCTGCTTTTCTCGGATTTCACGCCCAGTTTTTCGAGCCTGCCCTGAATTTCGCCAAGGTCCGTTGCCGGCGAAACCTGAAAGGCGAGTCGCTTGAGCTGCGAGTCCGGCCCGCGTTCAATGGCAATCGCCTCTTGTCCAAGCTTGGTGGCAAACAGGGCGGAGTCACGGGTCCGCTCGATGGCCTGCAGGCCGATCACATGGGTCCAGTAGTCGACTTGTTGCTCGAAGTCGGGCGTCGTGAATGTTGCGTGTCCCAGGCGTTTGACCTTGATCGTCATGGGTCTTTCCTCACGTGGCTATGCCGGCTCAAACCAGCATATCGTTTCCGACCCCTGATAGCATGTGACGCCAGACGCCGCGAGGTATAACCGCATTGGCTCAGGCGCCCCTGCTTTCGCGAGCCGCGAGCGTCACGGCGCTGGTCGTTCTGTTGTCGAGCCCCGGCGTCGCAACGCGGCCCGCCCTCTAACCGCCCTTGGCCTTGTAGGGTCCCATCTGCCTGACGGCGGCCTCGATAAAGCTTGTATCTTCAGCGAGCTTGACGCTGGTTTCTCCCTTGATCAGCCCGCTGGCGCGAAAGAATTCAAGATCCTCACGCAACGAAGCCAGATTGAGCGCGCCATCGGGATCGCAATCGGCAGCGACCATCGTCCGGTAGAGATCGTTGTTGCGGAGGGGAATGGACTCGCTGAGGATTGCCAAGACTTCTTCACCACGCGGCCCGGCAAACCGTCCGCTGACGACGCCATCATTGTAGAAGCGCGCGGCCCTGAGATAGGCGCGCATATAGCCTTGAGCCGCCGCATTTTTTTTGGCGATGAACTGGCTGGAGAACAGCACCACCGCCAATTGATGGTTCGGGAATATCTCGTCGTCGCCCATCACGCGAACGGCTGCGCCGCTGGCAATCACCTGGGTAGCCGAAGGCTCTGCCGTGAAGGCGGCATCGATTACGTTGTTCATCAAGGCTACGGCCTGTTGAGGAAACCCCATATAGACCTGCTCTACATCGGTTATTTTTAATCCGCCCAGTTGCAAGGCCTTGAACAGATTTGTTGATGCGGAGGTGCCCGGCGCAGCCGTGGATATTTTCAAACCCTTGAGATCCGCCAGCGTCTTGAAACGTCCGGAATCCACGAGCTGCTTGCGAACCAGAAGGGGCTGAATGCCGCGTCCGGGCGAGGCGGAGTTCTTGCTGGCCACGATCTTTAGGCCGATGCCGCGCCCGACGGCATTAAAAAGACCTGCGGAAACGCCACCCGATCCCGCATCCAGATCGCCCGAGGCGAGTGGCGCGATCATGCGTGCAGCCGAATCCAGAGGCACGAATTTCACATCGAGATTTTCATCCGTGAAAAAGCCCTTCTTGCGGGCAATATAGACAATGACGTCAGAGGCTTAACTCGGCACGCCGATGGTAACCACGACAGGTTCTGCTCTGGCCGGAGCCATCATCAGGACAGCAAGCAGCGCAAGAAAATGCCCCCGGCTTTTCATGTTACCTCCTGAATTTTGTTTAGCGTGTCTATCACTAGCGTCCCAACGTTAATCGAACAAATTCAATTGGTTGGATGGCTCGTTCTCCGAACTTTGCTG
>CAMDKB010000139.1 GCA_945901195.1 Rhizobium sp. Q54 | reverse complement strand
CGTCTCCATGACGGTGGAGCCGTCCTCGGCATCCACAATTGTGCTTTTGCCGGCATGATCAATGAAGGTGATCTTGGTCATATAAGCCATCTCTCGGAAACGAATGCCGTCAAACCGGCGCGAGCGGCTCTTTATCTAAAATAGTCCGGTTTGGCGAGGGGGCCTCAATGGTAATAGACAGCCCATCAGTCAAATGGTCACAGGTAGAAAGCAAGGCTGGTTAGCTCAGGCGTCTGACAGAAGGGACCGGATTTCGGCCTGCGCCTCTTCAACTGACAGTTTCATGTCCTCGATCAGACCGGCGAGTTGAGCATCGGAGAGCTGTGCGGCCAGTCCGTCCTCATAGCTTTGGGCGAAACGGGCGACTTTCACCGCTCCGATAGCCCGCGCGGAACCCCTCAGCGTATGGCAAAGGTCATGCCGCCATTTACGGTCGCTTCCGCTGAGGGCGCTGGCGAGCCGCGCGATGATTTGTCCCGCCTGCTTGTCGAACAAGCCAAGCAATTCGACCTCCAGCTCGCGATCACCAAGCGTCTGGCGTGAGAGGTGCACAAGATCCAGTGGACGCTCATGACCAGTTGATAGCGGTGCTCGCGCCGTCGCATCGGCGGATTTTCGTATAACTTGAGCCTGCATTTGGCTCATCTCCAGTAGAATTTGATGCAATGTGTCAGCATGCGCTCCGGCCTTCCCTTTAAGGTGAACGGCGGAATGATTCGGATAAAGTCTTTGCCAACAAGGTAAATCAGGCGTTAACGACGTTTCGCAAATGGACCGGGGACGTGGTTCACATAATCTGTCGCAACGTGTAGATTGATCATTGGTTAACAGCACCCTGTCTGTCCGGGGCCAATTTGGACAGGCGGCGCTGTGCATCCGGCAATGCGTTTGACGCAACCGGTAGAGTTGATGCGCACCGAGAGGCATTTTTATGGCGACCCAATCGAAGTCTCAAACGACGTCCGAAGCGGCGCTTTCAGCGATCGAAGCGGCTCTTTTGAACATTGAGCCGGAGAGCGAACAGGAGAAAAAGTCGGATTCGCTGGGCTCATCCACTGCTAAAAAAGATGCAGCCAAGGCATCTACGCCATCTATTGCCCGCCTGCCGTCCGTGTCCGACAACGAATTATCATCCGCTGGAACCAAACAAACAGGCAACGACGCCACCCCGACACGCGGCGCATCCGCCACCGTCGCACGTCCGCCGTTAAACAAGGTACCAGAAACTTCTCCATCCCAGACGCCCTCGCCGTCCAATTCTGCAGTCGAAGCCGCCACCACACCAAAACCGGCAGCAAATGATGATCGCCGCTCGGTCGGACAGATTTTGCAGACGCTGCAAATTCGACCCAGCAATACGCCGATCGTGCTGGGAGCTCTGGCCGCTTTGCTGTGGCTGGGCCTGGCGGGATATTATGGGTGGGTCACCTGGCAAAGCGGCGAACTGCAGGCCATTTCTCGCCCCCTTCAAGCCCTGCTGGTTTTGAAAATTGTAGGTCCGGTCATTTTCTTCTTGATTACCGGCATGTTGGCCCGGCGGTCGCAGGAAATGCGGTTGACCGCACGATCCCTTTCGGAAGTCGCCATTCGTCTGGCTGAGCCTGAATCCATAGCAATCGAGCAGGTTGTTACCTTGTCTGGCGCCATCCGCCGCGAAGTCGCTTCGATGGGCGATGGCATTGAACGTGCGCTTGCCCGCGCGGGCGAGCTGGAAACAATCATGCGTTCGGAAGTGGCGACGCTCGAACGATCCTATTCCGACAACGAGCGGCGTATTCGGGCACTCATTGACGAATTGTCTTCGGAGCGTGAAGCCATCGTCGCCAACGCGGAAAAAGTGCGTCAGGCGATGTCTGGCGCCCACGATACGCTTGCGGGCGAACTCAAGACCGTCAGCATCCAGATTTCGACGAGCGTGAGCGACGCGGGTGCGCGGGTCACAAGTTCGCTTGGTGCAAAGGGCGAAGAAATCACGCTGAGCCTTTCGCGCACAGGCGACACGCTGATCGACCACATCAGCACACGCGGCAGCGATATCGTCTCAAAGCTGGCCTCGACGGGCCAGGACGTCACCACGCGCCTTGATGCGGCAAGCGAACAAATCACCAAATCCCTAGCTGCGACGAGCGAATCGATAGTCGAACACGTCTCAACCAAAGGTAACGATGTTGTCAGCCGGTTGTCGGAAACGGGTCAGACCGTCACCACCCAGCTGAACTCCGCAAGCGAACAGATTTCGAACTCGTTGGCTGCGACCGGCAATTCCTTGCTCGAGCGTGTTTCGGCCCACAGCAACGATGTGGTCAGCCGCCTCACAGAAACCGGAAAATCCGTCACATCCAAGCTTTCATCAGCCAGCGAGCAGATTTCAGCATCCCTTGCCGAAACTGGCCATTCACTGCTTGAACGCGTCACAGCCCACGGGACCGATGTGGTTACACGCCTAACCGAGACCGGCGAATCCGTAACATATAAATTGACCCAATCTTCAGATCACGTGGCAGCCGTCCTCGCCTCCACTGGCGATTCCGTTGTGGAGCGGGTTTCCACACACGGCAATGATGTGGTCAGCCGCCTCGCCGATACCGGCAACGCCATTACCACTACGCTCAGTGAAACATCGAGCCGGATGTTCTTGGCCCTCGGGTCAACAGGCGAAACCGTAACCTCACGGCTGACTGATTCCTCCATCCAGATGACGATGGCGTTTGCCGCTACCGGTGAATCAATCGTCGAGCGGATCAGCTGGCATGGCAACGATATGGTCACCCGCCTTACGCATTCTGGCGACGATATATCCAGCCGGATCGTCAATCTCGCAGATAACGTCACCAGCGGCATCACCGAGCAGATGCGCACGATGGACCATACCCTGCGCGCGACGGGTGAAGCCCTCGCCCTGAATATTGGCATGCGCGGCAATGAGCTTGCCTCTCGCATCGATGAAACCGGCATCAAGATCGCCGAGACAGTCTCCTCGCGCGGCAACGAAGTCGTCACGCGCCTTGACGAAACCGGACACCGCGTGAGTGAAACGATCTTGACGAAAGGCAACAGCCTTGCAGACCGCCTCAACGAAACCGCTGGCCGGATTCAACAGGTCGTCGAGGTCAATGGCGCAGCGCTCGAAGAAAATATGAAGCTCGCCAACGAGCACCTAGAGACGATGCTGCATGAACGCGCCGCCGCGGCGCAGACAATGTTCTACGATGCCGGCAATGACATCGCATCGCGACTGGACGATCACCGCGAACAATTCCGCTCGGCTATCGATACGCACTCGGACAACGCGCGCGGGCAGTTTACGCAGGCCGCAAGCGAAGCCATCGCGGCAGTGGCCATGCACGGTGATCGCGTCAACGATTCACTGGTTGAACGCCTCAATGCGCTGGAGCAGACCATTCTCACCCATGGGGGCGCCATCACCGAACGGATAGGTGTCCACGCGGGGCTTTTCACCAGCACCGTCAGCGAAAAACTTGGTTCTGTGGAATATGCATTCACCACCCACGCCGCAGCATTCACCGACAAGTTGACCGAACGCACGCACGAAGCCGCCGAATTGCTGGAGAGCCGCGTCCGAGAATTCGACTCCAAGGCGACAGTCACAGCCGGCCAGATCGCAAATGTGTTCCAGACGCAGATCGAGACTTTCGACACAATCGCCACGGAACGCACTTATGCTCTGTCTCAATCGGTTCAGGACAAGCTGGAAAGCTTTGAAAATATAGCTACCCAGACAAGCGGCAAAGTCTCCGGACTTATCGATCAGCGCATTTCCGCATTCGGCGAAATCGCGCTCACCCGCGCTCGTGAAGCGGCCGAAGCCATCAAGACGAGCGTCGGCGCACTGGATGCGACGGTGACACAAAAGTCCCAGAGCATCGTCGACGCGTTCGATTCACGCATCAAAACCATCGAAGACGTTGCCAGCCGCGGGACGGCGGAACTGGCTGCCGCTCTTGATGATCGCGTCAAACTGGTGGGCGATATCGCTTCGCGTGGTGCAGAAGAAATTGCGATCACACTCGACGCACGCATACAGACGGCTACACAGAGTGCTGCCCGTGGCATGACCGAGTTAGTGTCTGCCTTGGATACCCGCATCCAGAGTCTCGACGAAACGGCGACTCGCAGGGCCACTGCCCTCGAGAGTGCGCTGGACGCACGCATAAAATCTGTCGAAGAAGCCACCGAACGGGGCGTCACCCAATTGTCCACAACTCTGGACGAACGCGCCAAATCCATGGAAACGGTTTCGCTCGCCGGTCAACGCCGCATTGCCAGTATCGTCAAGCAAAGCGTGACCAACCTCGATGAAATCGCTACGCGAACATCCACAACCATTGCAGAAGCGCTTGATGCCCGAACGAAAGAGTTCGAGGAAAAAGCAAATGCGCGCACCACTGCGGTCACCGAATCTCTGGCGCATCTGGTCGGCAGGATTGATGAGGGTCTGGATACGCGCGCGCGCACCTTGAGCGAGAACCTGGCGCGCAGCGCCATCGACGTAGCTCGTGTTCTCAGCGAAGGCGTCACAAAGGTTCAGGACGCCATCAACACAGAAGAAATCAACAAGGTGCTCTCGGGCCGCATTGATGACTTCAACGCCTCCATCAGTTCGCGGACGGGTGAGTTTCACCAATTGCTCGACATCAACGGGCCGATGCTCGTCGAACTCATGTCGAAACGGGGTAGCGAACTTGTCAGCGAAATCAGCGCCGCTGGCGAAGCTCTTACCAGAACTGTCACGGCAACCGGCAATTCCATCATTGTCGAGATCGATGCGCGCCAGAAGGAAATCGCAGGAACAATCCTTGAATCGGCATCAAACCTGCAGCACACAATCGAAACAAGTTCCGGCAATTCGATCACCGCGCTCACCAGCACGAATGAACGCCTGCGGGATGAATTGACTGGTGTGCTCGTCGGCCTTGGGAAAGCCAACTCGCTGCTTGACGGTCTGGTCCGGCAATCAGGCGGTAATTTGCTGTCGGTCGAGGAGGCCCTCGGCAAGCGGATCGACGATTTCCGTACCACGCTGGATGCCATCGCGGTTCAGGTCACCGATATCGACAAGTCAGCAACTGCAACGCTCGAAAGCGCCGCAACCCTGACTACACGCCTCGAACAGAGCAAAGGCGATCTGACACAAAACGCGCGCACGCTGGTTCAGGTGCACGAGGATTTTGAATCCGGCCTGGCCTCACGACAACAGAATCTGGATTCAATGGCTGCGATGGCTGCCGAGCGCGCCCGCGAATTTGAATCCATCGTCACGGCATTCCAGACCCATATTGCCGACTCCTTCCAACAAGCTGAAAATCGCGCCAAGGAAATCGGCGCTTACCTCGGCGAAGCCACGCAAGATGTCTCAGGCCTGATCGCCCGTCAGTTCGACGAAGTCCGCGTCACCACGGGCAAGGAACGCGAACGCACTGCCGCAGCCCTGCGCGAAACCTATCAGCAGGCCAGCAACGAGTTGACGCAGATCTTCACCGGCTCTGTCGATCGTTTCCGTGCTGCGACACAGGAAATTCGGGGCATGGCTGGCGAAATCCAGCAGGAACTCGACGAGACCCGCAAACAATTGCAACGTGGCGCACGCGAATTGCCGCGCGACGCGTCTGAACAGACCGATACCATGCGCCGTGTCGTTGCCGACCAGATACGCGCGCTGAACGAATTGACCGAGATCGTCGCCCGCTCCGGCCGGGCCTACGATGTCGCCGAAGCGCCAGCCCGGCGTGCAGAACCAGCACGGGCGGCGGTCAGTTTGACCCCGCTGCGCTCCGAGCCTGTTCAAGCGCCACCCCGCGCCGAGCTTCAAAGGCCGCGCCCGGCGACAGTGACACCAGCCGCTCCTGCGCCAGCGGCCCGCGCTGTTGTGCCGGCGCCCGCCGCTGCAAGGCCCGCTGTTGCTACTACCCCGCCGGTCGCCAATGGCTGGATCACGGACCTCCTGGCCCGCGCCTCGGAAGACGACACCCCGCGAGCCCCAGCGCCTGCCGCAGCCCCTGCCCGCGCTGTGGACTCGCTGGACGCCATTTCCCTTGACATCGCGCGGATGATCGAGACGCCTGCGGTCGAAGAATTGTGGCAGCGTTATTACCGTGGCGACCAGAATATCTTCAGCCGTCGCATCTACACGGCCAAGGGTCAGCAGACCTTTGACGATATTCAGCGCCGCTATCGCGCCGATGCGGAGTTCCGCGACACTGTTGACCGTTACAATCAGGAATTCGAACGCTTGCTGAATGAAATCAGCCGCGAAGACCGGGACGGCTCGCTGTTGCGCTCCTATCTGACGTCAGACACGGGCAAGGTCTACACAATGCTGGGCCATGCTTCGGGCCGCTTCGCCAGCATGTAATGCGCATGCGCTGAGGCAAGCCTCTTCACATGAGGCAAGCCTCCCTTGCATGGGCAAGCGCGACGCGCGCGGTTCTTTGTCTGGAATTGGCTGTTGCGCCCGATGTTTCGATTGATCCTGAGTCAATAGCAACCGCGCTTGGTATGACCTGCCAGAGGTTGAAGGTTTTCAGGCCTCAGCCTTGCGCCGATGCCCAGGCGACGATTTCCCGCAACGTACGCGCCAAAGCGTCGTCCAGTGCAGCCGAAGCCGACTTGCCATCCTGGGCGCTGCCTGGTGTTCGAGCAGAAAAAATGCGCGCGGCAATAATCCGGCCGCTGCTTTCAGCAATGATCTTCGCAGAGATTTCGACAATTGCCTCACGCGAGGTCACATCAATATCGAAACGGCGAATTTCGGTATTGAGACTGACCTGAGCCACGAAGCGTTCGCCCGGACGGCCTACGGATCGGAGTAACCGCCCATTCTCGAACGATTGAATCATCATCGTCTGGATATGTCGCGGCAGGCGCTCTATCCATTGTGCGCCCTTGAGATAAGCCACTTCGCCTGGGGCGGTGGTCACCACAATTCGCTCACTATCGTAGGGTGAACCGGCAACCGGTTCGGTCACATACATCTGCCGGGTGCTTGCCCGGCCATGGATACCGTCCCGTGGCGCGGTCAGAGAATAGGAATCAAGCGTAATGCCGCCACATCCCGCTAGCCCAAGGGCGAGCGAAACCCCGCCGGCGCGAATTGCTGCGCGCCAACTCAGTGTTTCTCCAGACTTATACGTAGCCCGGGCCCTGCTCAATTCCCAACTCCTGCCCCAGATCGGAGCCAAACCTATTGTATATCATATTGATCGCGAAAAGTGTGTCCAGCTTAACACACTGGCCCGCAGTTCCGGACGGTACATTATCGCCCACTGTACTCGGGTACAGTGGGCTTGGCCCCATAAATGAACTGTTGCGGGTTCTTCTCGATAGAACGCACGGTGCGGTTGATCTGTTCCAGCGTGCGTCGGCCGTCACTGGCGAAAGCCTCATACTGGCGAAGCCCTGGACCTGTGAACTGCTTAAGACTCGCGGTCAGTTCAGCGGTTCTCTTGTCGAGATTTGTGGACAGTATCCTGAACGCTTTGGCGGCATCTGATATTTCGGCAATCACGCTCTTGGTGTCGCCACTGCCCAGCAATTTATCGACTCCCGTGAGCACTTTATCGAGCTTGTCGGCCGAACCCCGCAAAGTCGCTGCAAGCGTATCGGTATTCGTCATGATCGATTTGATTCGCGCAGGATCAATAGCGTCCACGCGCGTTCCAATATCTTTGGTAAGTCTCTCGATATTGGCGATTGTCGGTTCAAGCGTCTTGCCGAGATTGGCAACAGAGGTGATGAAAAGCTTTACGCCATCCTTGTTCTCGGCCAGAGCGCCGGAAAAGGCTTCCACGTTTTTCAATGTGGCCGTGATCGAACTTGAATTATCGGTGACCAGCTTGTCGAGTTGTCCGGCCAGCTTGCTGCCATCGTCGAACAGCTTCTTCAGCTGATCTGTATCAATCGCCTTGATGCGATCATTTATATTTTTGGTCAGCTCCTGCAGGTTGACCGCGACAGGCTCGATGGTTTTGCCAAGAGCCGAAATCGAGGTCATGAAAGATTTGATGCCATCGGAGTTGTCCGAGAGCGCCTTTGAAAAAGTCTCGGCGTTCTTGATTGTACTGGAAATCGGTCCGGCGTTTTCTGAAATCAACTGGTCGATCCGGGTTATTGTGGCGTCGGCCTTGCCGGCAATTTTCTGCAACGCTTCAAGCACGTTCTGGAAATCCGACGAATCTGCGCTCAGCACAGCCGGGCGTCCGTCCGTAGCCACCAGGGCAGCCGCGTCCTGGCTGCCGCCGGTCAATGCAATTGACGCCACGCCGGTCAAGCCTTGAAACTCGAGACGGACCTTGGTGTCCGATTTGATTGGCGTGGTCGCTTCGATATCGATCTGCGCTGCAACCTTGCCGGGGTCATTAGGCACGAGCCCGATCTTGGTGACTTCACCAACGCGCACGCCATTGAAATTCACCTGCGCACCACGGGAAAGCCCGGAGACCGAAGAGCCGAATAATATCTGATAGGACTTGATCCCCGACTGCGCCCGCCCACCCGAAAACCAGTAGACGAACATGAACGCTATCGAGAGCACCGCCAGGGTAAAAAGACCAATCACAGCATGGTTGGCACGCGTTTCCATGACAAGGGCACCGATTTTGCGGGAGTACGGAGAAACAAGGGATTGATTGCGCAACTCTCAATCTGCATCATAACATTTGAGCGCGCCTATTGCCAAACTGGATTGATTTCTGGGCTATTTCAAGGCTTGCCCTCAGCGTGGGCGCAATTCTGGCGCTACGTTCCCGGAGGCTGGCTCGCCAGCGCCTGCCGTGATCGTGTTCCGTGGAAATAGGACCGCAACCACGGATGTTCCGCCGCCAGCATGTCCTGAATTGTACCTGTGGCTATGATTTTCTTGTCGGCAAGCGCTGCAATACGGTCGCAGATCGAGTAGAGCGAATCCAGATCGTGCGTGACCATGAATACGGTCAGTCCCAATGTTTTCTGCAGTGTGCGGATGAGATCATCGAAATCGGCTGCGCCGATAGGGTCAAGTCCGGAGGTCGGCTCATCCAGAAAAAGAATATCGGGATCGAGCGCCAAGGCGCGGGCGAGCGCGGCTCTTTTGATCATGCCACCGGAGAGTTCGGAAGGAAACTTCATAGCCGCATCGCGCGGAAGCCCCACCATGTCGAGCTTCAGCATCGCCAGTTCGTCCATGAGGCCTTGCGAGATATCAAGATATTCGCGCATGGGCACCTGCACATTCTGACCCACGGTCAACCCGGAGAACAGCGCGCCATGCTGAAACAGCACACCCCAGCGGCGCTCGAAAGTTTTGGCTTCCTCCGTGTCCACTTCGTCGAGATTGCGTCCGAAAACTTCGATCGTACCGCTTCGTTTTTGCACCAGTCCAAGGATCGTCCGCGTCAAGACCGATTTGCCGGTGCCCGAACCACCGACGAAGCCCAGAACTTCGCCACGCCGCACATCGAGGTTGAGCCCGTCCAGAATAACTTTCTCACCGAACGCGACAACAAGGTCACGCACACGGATGATGATGTCAGGTTCATCGGCCGGCGCGCGCCGGGCTTCGGGCGACATCGCCGGATCGTCGTTCATCGGTTCTGATTGTGTCTGGCTCATGCCGCCCTCAATATTTGATTGCAGCAAAGAACATGGCGAACAGACCGTCCACCACAATCACCATGAAGATCGATTTGACGACAGACGCCGTGACCTGACGCCCCAGCGATTCTGCCGAACCCTGCACACCAAAGCCCTCAACCGCAGCAATAACGCCGATGACAAGCGCCATAAACGGCGCCTTGATCAAACCCACGAGAAACGTATTCATGGCAATGGCGCTTTTCAGACGCGCCATGAAAACCTCCGGCGAAATGTCTCCATAGCTCCAGGCAATCAGCATGCCGCCGAAAAGCGCGGAAATATCAGCCAGAAAAGTCAGTAACGGCATCGAGATGATGAGCGCGATGACACGCGGCAAGACCAACACTTCAATGGGGTCCAGCCCCATCACGCGCAGCGCATCAATTTCCTCGCGCATCTTCATCGAACCGATTTCCGCCGTGATCGCCGAGCCACTCCGGCCTGCAACCATGATTGAAGTCAGCAGCACAGCCAGTTCACGCAACACGAGAATACCGATGAGATCGACCGCGAAAGCCGCTGCACCGAACTGCCGCAACTGGAAAATGCCCTGCTGTGCCACGATGCAACCGACCAG
>CAMDKB010000138.1 GCA_945901195.1 Rhizobium sp. Q54 | reverse complement strand
CGGTGCGCTGTTCCAGATTATCGACAACTGGCGCGAAACGCCGGACACTCCGCCGCCTCCGCTTGCTGGCTTCTGGCGTGGATTTTTATTTGCCGTGATGATGACCGGTGTGAGATTTTTATGGGGGAAGTAGAATCTATCACCGTGGTTGTGGCGTAACTTCCTTGGTCTTTTCTACAATAGCCGTCGGCGTTTCATAGACTCGCTTCATCAGCGCTTCGATAACCTCGCCGCTCACGGGATTGACCTCCCAATCGCCTTTTCTGGCTTCGGCAAGAAAAGTTTCATCCTTCATCACCGCATCGAAGGCCCGGCGCAGCGCGATCACCCTGTCTTGCGGCATTTCAGGCGGACCAAACACTGGCCGGCCCATCACCTGCCGGGCAAAAATCAATTCCAGCACGGCCTTTTGCTCTGCCGTTTTCGCAAAATCCATAATGAACGGCACGTTTGGCAATTCAGAGTGTTTGGCCAGCGAAAGCTGGAGCAAGATATTGATCCTGCCGCTGGCCAGCCATTCCGGATGGGTCGATTTTACTGACGACCAGGACCAACCGCAGCGGCCATGCGTTTCGCCGCGCTCCATCGCGATGTTCATGGCCGCGCCCCCCTGATAGCCCGTAATCCATTTGAATTTTGTGCCAATCATGGCATTGAGCACAGCCGGAAATACCGTCGTGTCATCAGCGCCCAGCGAAGTCGCACCGGTTGTGAACTCCCGTGTCATGACTTGCGAAATGTCTGTAAACCCAGACTCCTTCATAGCCACACAAACACTCACTTCATTGTTCATGCTGCCAATCCAGGTGAAGGAGTTATTGTCCTTGAACGTCGCCCCCTTTCCGCCCAGCAGCGGCGTCATTGGCGTTCCCCGCCCCGTCATCAGGATATGCGTGCCATCCCGCGGCGAACGTTCGTAGACTGAGTTTGCTGCGCGGATTGATCCGGCGCCGGGCATGTTGATGGCAACGACAGCTGGATTGCCCGGAATGAACTTGCCGTAAGATCGCGCCAGCAATCGAGCATAGAGATCGTAGCCTGAGCCCGCTTCATATCCGATGATGAATTGAATGGACTTGCCGCGGAAAAATTCCTCTGGAGTTTGCGCCTTTGCAGGCTGTATTGCAGCAGCAGCCAGCGCCGCAATCGAGCACGCATGAAACAATCTCATGAAATCCTCCCGCTGGATTACACGCGTTATCCAGAAAGATTAGTATAAAATTTTCACGTTGGCTAATCGGTCACTAAAATATTCTGTTTTGCCTCTGCCGGAGGCGCATCTTCGTATACATCGCGGAACGCCAGCATATCCAGGACTTTCCGTTCATTATGATTGGGAAACCCGCAGTCCGGAACGAATTGCGGCGTATCCTTGTAGGTCCCAAAAAGTCGATCCCAGATGGGCAGGTCGGAGAAATTATAGGCGTGCACGTGGCGCTCATGATGAATGGAATGCAATTCCGGTGTCTGGATCACATAGCGCATCCAAGGAGGTGTACGCAGGTTCGCATGATAAAAATATTCCCCCATCGCTGCAAAGAAATTGAACCACAGCGCGCCTTCAATTGAGATGCCAAAGAACACATACAGCACAATGGCTGCAAGAAAAGAGTCCGAGAATATCTCAACTGGATGCTTGTAGAATGAAGTCATGGCTTCGATGCGCACAGGCGAATGATGAATTTGATGAAATGCCAGCCAGAAACGTGACGCATGGCGCAAACGATGCCACCAGTAGAAAACAAACGACCCCACTAACCAGCCGGTAAAGCCCTCTGCCACAGGCATCCCAAGTGAGGACAGTTTAAACAAAGATGCCCCGCCGGCAAATTTGAACCAAAGGCTGTTTGTCGCCAGAGTTATTCCCAGCTGGCAGGCATTAAAAACCGACTGCACGCGCGTACCAGCCCGGCGAATTGGGCAGTTCCCATCCCGGTCAGATACGCTCGGCGGCCAGAAACAGAACCGTAACAAACAGCGTCAAAATCATCGGCAATGTGAACAGCATTGGCCTCGTCCTTTCAGACGAGCGGCAATAGTCCATGATCGCCAAGGGTTTTGTGCGCTTTCGCACCCCTGGCTGTTTTGCTCCTCAAACAAGGATAAGCCTGCTTAACAAAATGCTGATATGACGATACACTTGCTTTAATCACATCAGGTTTTGATGACGCAACAGGGGGAGGCCGCCATGGACGTATCGAGACGCCTTTTTATCAATGGCGGCACGACTGCACTTGCAACTCTCACTTTCCCGGCTGCACGCCTTCACGCCCAAGGCGCTGATTATCCTGCGCGCGATATCACGGTGCTGTGCGGATTTCCGCCCGGTTCTTTCAACGATGTGATTGTGCGCATCTTTGCCAACAAGTTGCAGACGCACACCGGTAAATCAGTGATCGTCCAGAATAGGCCTGGCGCGTTCGCAAATATTGCGACCGAGGCGCTCGCGCGCGCCAAGCCCGATGGCTACACGATCTATCTGTCGGGCAGCTCCACAATGGCTGCGGCACCAAGTGTATTCAAGAAAGTCAATTTCGACGTGAATACGGATTTTGCTTACATCACAACAGTTGCCAAGATTGGCTTTGTGCTCCTGGTTGATGCGAGCAAACCCATCCATTCCGTCGCCGATCTCACCCGGCACATGAAGGCCAAGGGCAAGGGCGCCTATGCCTCCGCAAGCCTGACCAGTCACGTGGCCTCGGAACTCTACAAGAATATAGCTGGCTTCGAGGCCGATCTCGTCAACTACAAGACAACCGTCAATTCCATGAACGACCTCTTGGGCGGGCAGATAGATTTCACCTTCGCCAGCACGTCGTTTGGACTTGAACAACAGCAGGCCGGACGATTGCGCATATTGGCTCTGACCACGCCCGAGCGTCTGGTTTCCGTACCCAATGTACCCACGATGATCGAACAGGGCGTGCCCGGTTTCGACATGCAGGAATTCTGGATCGCCAGCGCCCCCTCCAAAACACCGCCCGAGATTCTGGCGAAACTGGAGCAGTGGTTCAACGAAATCGTGGCCATGGAGGATACCAAGCAGGCGCTCTACCGCATCGGCCTTGATCCGCTTCCGGGCAATTCAGCGATTGCCAACGAGATGATGAAAAAGCACACCGAAGCCTGGAAACGGTTTGTGAAGATCGCGAAGGTGGAGCCGATGTGACCCTGATGGCTGGGTGCCCGCTCGTCATACGTGATCGATGGTCATGGATAGTTCTGGCATCGCCCGTCTCTCCATGCCATTCCGGTCGTGATCTCCCCTGGGCCTAATATCCCAAGCCTCTCGATGGGCGAAAGTATGAAGCTGGTGCGTTTGACAAAATGGCAGCACAGTTTTATCTAACTAGTCAGATAACTAGTTAGAGTATTTGTCATGAGCACGTGGCCCGTACAGGATGCCAAGGCTAAATTCAGCGAGCTGCTTGAGACCTGCATTGCCGAAGGACCGCAGATTGTTACCCGCCGTGGCAAAGAGGAAGCCGTCCTCGTACCTATGGATCAATGGCAAAAGCTCTCGAAAACCCGGCAGCGCACCATGAAGGATGTTCTATTGGGCGATGGGCTGAGATTTGAAATGGAGATCCCGTCACGCGGCCAGCGCCAGCGGCGCGTTGTGCGCCAACTTGATTGAATGCACATGTACTTGCTTGATACGAATGTCGTTTCCGAATTGCGACGGCAGAAACCGCATGGCGGTGTGGTATCGTGGATGAAATCCACGCCAGCCACGGCTTTGTTTGTACCCGCTATCGTTTTTGAGGAATTGCAGGCTGGCGTTGAACTCACCCGCTTGAATGATCCTGCAAAAGCAACGGCAATCGAAATCTGGATCAGCGAATTCGAGGCTAGCGCCAATACTCTGCCAGCAACTGCCAGCATTGCACGGGAAACCGTACGATTGATGTCTGGTCGGCCTATCCAGGCCTATGAAGATGCCGTGATCGCAGCGACAGCTGTCATACACGAGATGACAGTCGTCACACAGAATACTCGAGACTTCACCCAATTTCCGGTCAAAACCCTCGATCCATTCAAGCATGCTCGGCGCTAATCACTCCCGTATTTCTACAGTGCGCCACGCCGTTTTCCACCACAGCCCTTCAAAAAGCCCAATCCGCCGCACCTCTCTTTAGGTTGCACAGCACAATTGGCTGTGATAACCGAACTTCGCCTTCGGGGCTCGGGCTGCTCGCGGCTATTCCGGGTTCCGTTTCCTTGACAGCTTGCATGCGTGATCGCAGCCCTTGGGCCGCCAGCGCTGAAAATGTGATTTGTCGATTTTATCGCCGCAGGGGCCCGAGACATTGGCTGGGGAAGATTCGATTGTATCGGGAATGGCGGGCCGCTATGCGCTGGCGCTGTTCGAGCTTGCCCGCGATCAGAAGGCTGTGGACGCCGTTCTCGCGGAGATGAATCAATTCAAGGCTTTGTTGTCGGAGAGCGCGGAACTGCGCCATCTCGTTCGCAGCCCGATATTCTCAGCTGATGAGCAGACCAAGGCGCTCGGAGCTGTGATCTCCAAGGCTGGCATTTCAGGCCTTTCGGCCAATTTCCTGAAACTGGTCGCTACCAAGCGCCGCCTGTTTGCCGTTTCCGACATGATCGCCGGTTTCGAAAAGCTGGTGGATCATGAAAAGGGCGTTACGCGCGCCGAAGTGACCATTGCCGAGCCCCTGAATGACGCCCATACGCAGGCGCTCAAGGCGGCTCTGGCGGAAGTCTCCGGCGGCAAGTCCGTCGAAGTCGAAATCAAGGTCGATCCCGCCATAATCGGCGGCCTTGTCGTGAAGCTTGGCTCGCGCATGGTCGATAGCTCACTGAGAACCAAACTCAATTCAATCCGCACACGTATGAAAGAGGTCGGCTGATGGATATCCGCGCCGCAGAAATTTCTGCGATTCTCAAGAACGAGATCGCCAATTTCGGCAATGAAGCTCAAGTCACAGAAGTCGGACAGGTCTTGTCGGTTGGCGACGGTATCGCCCGCGTTTACGGCCTCGACAACGTGCAGGCCGGTGAAATGGTCGAATTCGAGAACGGCATCCGCGGGATGGCCCTCAACCTCGAAAGCGACAACGTCGGTATCGTTATTTTCGGTTCTGACCGCGACATTAAAGAGGGCCAGACAGTCAAGCGGACCGGCGCCATCGTGGACGTGCCCGTCGGCAAGGAATTGCTTGGCCGCGTCGTTGACGCTCTCGGCAATCCCATCGACGGCAAGGGCCCAATCAAGGCCGCCCAGCGCGCCCGCGTGGACGTGAAAGCCCCCGGCATCATTCCCCGCAAGTCGGTGCATGAGCCCATGGCCACTGGCCTGAAAGCCATCGACGCCCTGATCCCGATCGGCCGCGGCCAGCGCGAACTGATCATCGGCGACCGCCAGACCGGCAAGACTGCCGTCGCGCTCGACGCCATCCTGAACCAGAAGCCGCTGAACCAGTCAACCGACGAGCACGTCAAGCTGTATTGCGTGTATGTCGCCATCGGCCAGAAGCGCTCCACCGTCGCACAATTCGTGAAGGTTCTCGAAGAGCAGGGCGCGCTGGAATATTCCATCGTCGTGGCTGCAACCGCCTCCGATCCGGCCCCCATGCAGTTTCTGGCACCCTTCGCCGGCTGCGCCATGGGCGAATATTTCCGCGACAACGGCATGCATGCCCTGATCATCTATGACGATCTGTCCAAGCAGGCCGTCGCCTACCGCCAGATGTCGCTGCTGCTGCGCCGCCCGCCGGGCCGCGAAGCCTATCCTGGCGACGTGTTTTATCTCCATTCACGCCTGCTCGAACGCGCCGCCAAGCTCAACGACGACAATGGCAAGGGCTCGCTGACGGCGCTTCCGGTCATCGAAACACAGGCCAATGACGTCTCAGCCTATATTCCAACCAACGTGATCTCGATCACGGACGGCCAGATCTTCCTTGAGACCGACCTGTTCTATCAGGGCATCCGCCCGGCCGTGAACGTCGGCCTGTCCGTCTCCCGCGTGGGTTCATCTGCGCAGACCAAGGCGATGAAAAAGGTTGCCGGCAAGATCAAGGGCGAACTCGCCCAGTATCGTGAAATGGCCGCCTTCGCCCAGTTCGGCTCCGACCTCGACGCCACGACCCAGCGTTTGCTGAATCGCGGTGCGCGTCTGACCGAATTGCTGAAGCAGGCGCAGTTCGCCCCATTGAAGATGGAAGAACAGGTCTGCGTCATCTGGGCCGGCACCAACGGCTTCCTTGATGCGCTGCCCGTCAACAAGGTGCGCGGTTTCGAAGACGGCTTGCTCACGCTCCTCCGCACAAAGCACGCTGGCACTCTCGACGACATCAGCAAATCGCGTGACCTGTCATCAGACAGCGAAGGCAAGCTGCGCGCCGTTGTCGAAGACTTTGCCAAAAGCTTCGCCTGATTCGCATTTGGTGTGATTTATCGCCCTGCATTCCGGTGAAAATCCGAAGTGAAGGTACAGAGAGACCAAAATGGCTTCGTTAAAGGACCTGCGGACCCGTATATCGTCCGTCAAGGCAACCCAGAAGATCACCAAGGCCATGCAGATGGTGGCGGCCGCAAAGTTGCGCCGCGCCCAGATGGCGGCTGAAGCTGCGCGCCCCTATGCCGAACGCATGGGTTCCGTGCTCGCCAATGTCGCCGGCGGCATGAAGGGCAGCGGACCCGCACTTCTGGCTGGCAACGGCAAGGATCAGGTTCATCTTCTCGTTGTCTGCACGGCTGAACGCGGCCTCTGCGGCGCATTCAACTCCTCCATCGTCCGCCTGGCCCGCGAGCGCATCTATGCGCTGCAATCCCAGGGCAAGACGGTGAAAATTCTCTGCGTCGGCAAGAAGGGCTGGGATCAGCTCCGCCGCCAGTTCAACGCGCAGATCATCGACCTGATCGACCTGCGTTCAGTCCGCAATCTTGCCTTCTCTGATGCTGACATAATCGCGAAAAAGATCATTGCGCTGTTTGACGCGGGCGAATTCGATGTGGCGACCTTGTTCTTCTCGCGCTTCCGTTCCGTGATCGCCCAGATCCCGACAGCGCAGCAGATCATCCCCGCCCAGATCGAAGGCGGCGCCGCCACGGCGTCTGCTTACGAATACGAACCCGGCGAAGACGATATCCTCGCCACCCTGCTGCCGCGCAACATCTCGGTGCAGGTGTTCCGTTCGCTGCTGGAAAACGCCGCCTCCGAACAAGGCGCGCGTATGAGCTCCATGGACAACGCCACACGCAACGCGGGCGAGATGATCAAGAAACAGACGATCGTCTACAACCGCACACGGCAGGCGCAGATTACCAAGGAACTGATCGAAATTATTTCGGGCGCGGAAGCGCTCTGATCCGTATCTAAAAGCGAGGACCTAAAAATGGCATCCGATAACAAGTCCGTAGGCCGCATCACTCAGGTCATCGGCGCCGTCGTCGACGTGAAGTTCGATGGCGTCCTGCCGCAAATTCTGAATGCGCTTGAGACAAAGAACCAGGGCAATCGCCTTGTGCTCGAAGTGGCCCAGCATCTCGGCGAATCCTCTGTGCGCTGCATCGCCATGGATTCGTCCGAAGGCCTCGTGCGCGGACAGGAAGTTACCGACACCGGCGCGCCAATCATGGTGCCGGTTGGCGAAGGTTGCCTTGGCCGCATCATGAACGTTATCGGCGAACCCGTGGATGAAGCTGGCCCGATCAATTTTTCACATACGCGCGCCATTCATCAGGATGCGCCCTCTTATGCCGATCAGGCGACAGATGCGCAGATTCTCGAAACCGGCATCAAGGTCGTTGACCTGCTCGCGCCCTACGCCAAGGGCGGCAAGATCGGCCTGTTCGGCGGCGCTGGTGTCGGTAAAACCGTGCTGATCATGGAACTCATCAACAATGTCGCGAAGGCACACGGCGGTTATTCGGTGTTCGCCGGCGTCGGCGAGCGCACCCGTGAAGGCAACGATCTGTATCACGAAATGATCGAAGGCGGCGTCAACAAGGCTGGCGGCGGCGTAGGCTCCAAGTGCGCCCTCGTCTATGGCCAGATGAACGAGCCCCCGGGCGCCCGTATGCGTGTCGCGCTCTCCGGCCTGACCGTTGCGGAAGATTTCCGCGACAAGGGCCAGGACGTGCTGTTCTTCGTCGACAACATTTTCCGCTTCACGCAGGCCGGTTCCGAAGTGTCCGCGCTGCTCGGCCGTATTCCTTCTGCCGTGGGCTATCAACCGACGTTGGCCACAGACATGGGCCAGATGCAGGAACGCATCACCACCACGAACAAGGGTTCGATCACCTCGGTGCAGGCCATTTACGTCCCCGCCGACGATTTGACCGATCCAGCGCCAGCAACATCCTTTGCCCACTTGGATGCGACGACCGTGCTCAACCGCTCGATCGCTGAAAAGGGCATTTATCCTGCCGTGGATCCGCTCGATTCAACATCGCGCATGATGTCTCCCCTGGTAATCGGCGAAGAGCATTACAACGTCGCCCGTCAGGTGCAGCAGGTGCTTCAGCGCTACAAGGCGCTGCAGGACATCATCGCCATTCTCGGCATGGACGAATTGTCCGAAGAGGACAAGATCGCCGTCGCCCGCGCCCGCAAGATCGAGCGCTTCCTGTCGCAGCCTTTCCATGTCGCCGAAGTGTTCACCGGCTCGCCCGGCGTCCTGGTTTCGCTGGCTGACACCATCAAGGGCTTCAAGGGCCTCGTTGAAGGCCAGTATGATCATCTCCCCGAAGCTGCCTTCTATATGGTTGGCACCATCGAGCAGGCGGTCGAAAAGGCGCAGCGTCTGGCGGCGGAAGCGGCTTAATTCAGCGAATGGGGAATAGGCAACAGCGAATAGAAGTTTCAAACCCTCTTTCGCTGCGCGCTACTCTCTAAAGGAGAATCCTATGGCTGCATTTTACTTCGAGCTCGTCTCGCCAGAAAAACTGCTCTTCACTGGTAATGTCGAAGCCGTCGGTGTGCCTGGTAGTGACGGTGACTTCACCGTGATGAAGGATCACGCCCCTGTCATGACAACGATGCGTCCCGGCATCATCGACGTCAACGAAAGCGGCGCAAAATCAGTCCGCCTTTTTGTGCGCGGTGGGTTTGCCGACGTCAGCACCAAAGGCCTCACCATACTCGCCGAACAGGCCATTCCGCTCGATCAGCTAAAAGCCGACGATATCGCCAGGGAAATCAAGAACGCAGAAGAAGACCTTGCTGACGCTGCAAACGAAGACGCGCGCACCAAGGCGCAGGAACGTCTTGACCAGATGCGTGAGCTAAAGGCCGCGCTGGGGATTTGAAGGTTCACGTCATCCCGGACGCCGATGGCGTTCGGGGGCCGCTGTCAAAAAATGCACTCCCATGACGATCCCGGATAAACGCTTCGCGTTTTCCGGGATGACTTTTTGGCCTCACCCGAAATACTGGCTGTCCTGCAATGTCAGCCGCAACTCGAAACTCTGAAACTGCTGGAACACCGGCAACAGCCAGGCGCGCAGACTGGCTCGCACGACGATAGACATCTGGTCTTGCGGCTCGGCCAGAAATTGCGAGAACGAAAAGTCCGCGGCTTCGATCACCTTGCGCACCACGGGGTCCAGCGTCTTGATCTCGAAAACATGCATAGCCGGGTAGCGTTCCAAATGATCGATGGCGCCAGCGCCAATCGGCGCAGCGCCCTCGTTGCCGACAATCGCCATATTGATATCAGGCCATTGCGCATGCAAATGTTCTGCAATCTCCAGTGAGCTTTCGGAGCCATCGGCAACATACAGAATGAACGGCGTGACGCCGCGCCGCTGCGCTTCACCAAAAAAATCGGTGCTGCCGGCGATATCAAAGAACGTCTTCCAAGACCGGCTCCACACATCCACAATTCGTGGAATTTCGTCGGCCAGCAGAAGATTGTCGAACAGGTCAATCTGCCCCTGGATATTCGCCAGATCCGCAATTCCGACACTTGCGGGAAAATAGTTCGCAAACGGTGATTCATGCGGATCGGTATCAAATCCCGCAAATATCCGCCTGGTATGAATATAGAAATCGGCCAGCAATCGCGCCGTGGTCGAAACACCCGTCCTGGGGTGTGGCGAACAGATGATGAAGACGTAGGTGCGGGCCCTCATACCAGTTCCCGCTGATCAGCATTGGTGGGCCCAATCTCGCAAGCCGATGGACATGATACGCCATGGCTGCTCGACGAGTTTGTTCCAAGCGTCGCAGCAATGGTCGAGGATGTCGTCGTAGGATTTGAAGACGCGGTTCGACA
>CAMDKB010000137.1 GCA_945901195.1 Rhizobium sp. Q54 | reverse complement strand
ATTCTTACTTTGCCGATCATCATCGCCCTGTCGCACCGCGCCTGCGAGAGTGTGTGGAATGAACATGGCGACAGCCTGCGCATAGCAGGCGCAACGCGCTTCAAGGCGCTGCCCGCTGTTTTCGCACTTGCCCGCACCGGCCTTGTCACAGCTTTCATCGCCGCATTCGGCAGGGCCATAGCCGAAGTCGGCGCCATCATCGTCGTCGGCGGAAATATCAGAGGCTATACGCGCACCATGACAACAGCCATCGCCCTGGAAACCAGCCGTGGCGACCTCACGCTGGCTTTGGGCCTGGGCATGATACTGATTAGCATATCACTGCTGGTGAGCACGGCAGCGCTGATGTTTGCGCCGAGTACGGTCAGGAAGTGAGAAACTTACCCGCCATCCTGCGCCACGTCCCAGCGCTCCGCCGCTCGATCATCGACTTCTTTCGCCTCAACCCAATCCCCGCTGCTGCCGTCCAGCAGATGCTCTTTCTTCCAGAAGGGCGCGCGTGTTTTCAGATAGTCCATCAGGAATTCCGCCGCTTCAAGAGCTGCGATCCGGTGCGATGACGCCGTCACAACCAGAACTATGTTTTCGCCCGGTGCGATCTTGCCATAGCGATGGATGGCGACCACGCCCTGCAGCGGCCAGCGCTGTTCGGCATCGGCCACAACACGCGCGATCTCCTCTTCTGCCATACCGGGGTAATGCTCGAGTTCCAGCGCCGCCAGCTTGCCACCCTCGGCCCGGCACAGACCCGTGAAAGTGACGACAGCGCCAATATCCGTGCGGCCTTTCGTCAACGCTGACGCTTCTGACGCCGCATCGAAATCCTCGCGCTGGATGCGGATCACGGCCATGGACTTCAGCCGCCCGTCATGGGCGGGAAAAACGCGATCTCCCGCGCCCCAGCAATGTCGACATCGTGTTTGACGTGCGTGCGGTCTAACGCGGCGCGAATGACGTCCGGCTTTTCAAACGCGTAAGCGTATTCTTCGCCCTTTGCGCTGAGCCAGCGGATGAGTTGGCCCACGGTTTTCACATCGTCAGGGGGCAAAATCTCTTCCCCGGTCTTGCCTATGCGCTCGCGCACCCAGGCAAAATAGACAGCTTTCATGTTCAATCATCCGGTACGTGTTTGGCGCTCGCCTGCAGGTAATCCCAGCCCGTATATAGGGTGAGAAGCGCCGCAATCCAAAGCAGCACCAGACCAATCGTTTCGGTGTAAGGCAAAACCTTTTCCCCGGCTGGCCCGGCGATCAAAAAACCTATGGCCAACAATTGCGCCGTTGTCTTCCATTTGGCGACAGCCGAAACTGGAATGGAGACCCGCAGCTCGGCGAGAAACTCTCGCAAACCCGACACCAGAATTTCGCGCGCAAGAATGATGATCGCCGCCCAGAGCGAATAGCCGTAGATCTGCTGATCCGCACACAGCATCAGAAGGCAGACTGCAACCAGAAGCTTGTCGGCAATCGGATCCAGCATTCGCCCCAGCGCCGATTGCTGTGACCATGCGCGGGCGAGATATCCATCAAAGAAATCGGTGATGGCCGCCACGGCGAAAACGCCCAGCCCCGCCCAGCGCGCCCAATCCGCATCCGGCCAGAACAGCAGTGCCGCGACAACAGGCACCGCGACAACCCTGCCATAGGTCAGGATATTGGGCAGCGACAGATGCTTGGAGCGAGCCTTCGGCGGAAGTTCAGTCATCCCGGCAGGGAATAGATTGAACCTTGCCACGTCAATAGAATAAACGGCAAAGCTCACGAAGGATTGTATATTCGGGCAAGAGTTTCACAACTTATTCCGCTGCAGCGTCGATCTGCCGCCCGCCTTGGCGGCAATTACTCCACTGTGATCCCCGCTTTCTTCACCACGTCTGCCCATTTTTCGGATTCTGCGGTGATATAGGCCGCAAATTCCGCAGGTAAATTCCCTGCAAGCGTGGCCCCCAACGGCAGAAGCTTGCTGCGCACCTCCTCCGATTTCAGCGCTTCCAGTGTCGCCGCATGCAACTTGCCCAGAATAGCGGCAGGCGTTCCGGGCGTCGCCACCATGCCGTACCAATTCTCGGCCTCGACACGCGGTATGCCCTGTTCGGCAAACGTCGGCACATCTGGCATGATCGGCGAGCGGCCTTTGCTGCCCACGCCCAGCGCCCGCAATTTTCCGGCCCTGACATGTTCAAGCAAAACAGGAATGTCGGCAAACAATAGATCGACACGGCCAGCCAGCAAATCCTGTACCGCGGGTGCAGCCCCGCTATAGGGCACGTGCACCATGTTGGACACAGTGACGACCTTGTAGAGCTCAGCCGCCAGATGCGGCAGGCTGCCTCGTCCGGTAGAGGCAAAATTGAGCCCCTGCGGGCGCGCCTTGGCAAGCGCCACAAGTTCGGCGACGGATTTCACATTCAGCGCCTCTGGAACCACCAGCAATTCCGGTACGCTGGCGATAAGCGTCACCGGCGCGAGATCGCGTGTGGGATGATAGGGCACCTTCTGGATGCTGGCCGCAATAGCCAACGCGCCCGCACTGGTGATCGCAATCGTGTAGCCGTCCGGCGTTGCCTTTGCGACAACATCGGTTCCCGTGACGCCGCCAGCGCCGCCGCGATTGTCAATGACGAAGGGCTGGCCGAGCAACGACGCGAGCTTCTGGCCCACCACCCTGCCGATGATATCGTTGGGGCCACCTGCCGGAAATGGCACGATCAGCTTCACAGGACGATCGGGCCAATTGATTGTCTGCGCCTGAACGGCCGAAATCATCGCTGCCGTCAAAACGCCAGCCAAGGCGGCGAACCGCATTGCATTGCTTTTCATGTGGTGCTTCCTTATTCCGCCGCCAGGTCACATTCTGCTCTGCTGGCGCAGGGCTTGCAAGCAACGAACCTGTCGCGGATGATCCCGTCGAAACCAAACCCGTCGCAACTAAACCAGGGAGCCGGATGTGCGCCAGAACGATCCTGAAACCGTCAGGGAAATCGAAGCCGCCTTTGCCGCATACGACCGCGCATTACTTGCAAACGACGTTGCGGCGCTGGATGGCTTTTTCCACAATGACTTGGCAACCGTCCGCTTCGGTCATGGGGAAAACCTGTTTGGATTCGAAGAGATTTCGGCCTTCCGATCATCCCGGACATCGGGTCCCGTTCACAGGCGTGGCCGCACAGTTATCACAACATGGGGCAAGGACTTCGGCACCGTCGCGACCTTGTCAATCAATCCCGACGGGAAGCGTATAGGACGAACCATGCAGACCTGGGTGCGGTTGCCCCAAGGCTGGCGCATCGTCGCGGCCCATGTCAGTTCCATCGAGACTCCCAAGACCTGATGTTTACTCGTCCCGGGATTGCTGCTGTGTATTCAGTTTAAAACCAATGGCAACGAGGCTTGCCTCATCGCTTTGGCAAGCTTGAAAGCGCGAAGTAGCTGACGATCAGTTTGCAAACCGGAAATGCAGGACGTCGCCGTCTGCAACCACATATTCCTTGCCTTCAAGCCGCAGCTTGCCTGCATCGCGCGCGCCCGCTTCACCTTTCAGCGAAACATAATCCTCATAGGCGATCGTCTCGGAGCGGATAAAGCCCTTTTCGAAATCGGTATGGATGACCCCCGCCGCCTGTGGCGCCTTCGTGCTCTTCTCGATTGTCCATGCGCGAGCTTCTTTCGGCCCGACCGTAAAATAGGTGACAAGTCCCAGAAGTAGATAACCAGCGCGGATGACGCGGTTGAGGCCCGGCTCGGTGAGGCCGACGGCATCAAGGTAATCTTTCTGGTCTTCCAGCGGCAGCACGGCGATTTCGCTCTCGATCTTCGCGGATACCACAACAGCGACGGCGCCCTCCTCTTTTGCGCGGGCAGCAACCTGCTCAGAAAATGCATTGCCGTTTTCCGCCGAGGCTTCCTCGACATTGCAGACATAAAGCACAGGCTTGGACGACAGCAGTCCCAGAGAATTGAAAAGCTTTCGTTCATCCGCACTGACTTCGGCGAGGCGGGCAGGTTTACCTTCACGCAAAAGCACAAGGCAGCGATTGACGAGATCCAGCGTCTCCTTGGCTTCCTTGTCGTTTTGCTTGGCGCGCTTTTCGAGATTGATCACGCGCTTTTCAACGCTATCAAGATCGGCCAGCATCAGCTCGGTTTCGATCGTTTCGATATCAGCGACCGGATCAATCTTGCCTTCAACATGGGTGATGTCGCCATCCTCGAAACACCTGACCACATGGGCGATGGCGTCGCATTCCCTGATGTTGGCGAGAAACTGGTTGCCGAGCCCCTCGCCCTTCGAGGCGCCGCGCACAAGCCCGGCGATATCCACAAACGTCAGGCGCGTCGGGATAATTTCCTTCGACCCGGCAATCTGAGCCAGCTTTTCCAGCCTGTCATCGGGAACCGCGACATCCCCGACATTCGGCTCGATGGTGCAGAAAGGATAATTGGCCGCCTGCGCTGCTGCCGTCTGCGTCAGCGCGTTAAAAAGCGTCGATTTGCCAACATTCGGCAGACCGACGATGCCACACTTGAAGCCCATGATAAGTCCGTTACGCTGCGCGCCTGTGAGGCGGAAAAATGGTTCGCGCCCTGATAGCCGGTCTTGCCCGGAAGTGCGAGCCCCGAAGGCGGAGCAATTGGTGGAAGCACATGGCCTGACGCTGATTTGATAGCGAAAATGGCGCAATCGCCGCAGAAGTAATGGCAATGCTGGTCAAAAATGGTTATGTCCTGCGCTCCCCGGACCGGATTCCCAGACATTGTCCTTTCAGATCGCCCATCTCTCTGATTCCCACATCGGCCCGATACCCCGCCCCCGGGTCCGTGAACTCATGGGCAAGCGTCTCTCGGGCTATATAAACTGGCAACGCCGCTCCCATATCCACAACATGGGTGTGCTCAGCCAGATCACTACCGATATTGCAGCCCATGCGCCCGATCACATCGCAATGACGGGCGATATTCTCAACATTGGCCTTGCAGAGGAATTCCTGCAGGCGCGTCGCTGGCTGGAGACTTTGGGGGCCCCGCACGGTGTCAGCTTCGTACCTGGCAATCATGATGCCTATGTGCGAAGCGCCCACCGGCAGATTGGCGAGACTTTCGCGCCCTGGTGCGCCAATGACGGGGAATCGCACACGAGTTTTCCTTATTTGCGTATACGCGGCGAAGTCGCGCTGATCGGCCTTTCCTCAGCTATCCCGACAGCGCCTCTGCTGGCTTCGGGCTCAATGGGTCCGGAACAGCGCGCCGCCTTCGACAAGATTTTGGGACAGGTCAGCGCACAGGGCCTGTTTCGTGTTGTCATGATCCACCATCCCCCGTGGGTGGGTGGCGCAAGCTTCGGTCGCGGATTGCGCGACGCGAGTCAGTTCGAGGACATCGTCGCGCGGCATGGCGCTGACCTTGTCATCCACGGACACAACCACAAATTTCTGCGCAAGAAATTGCGGGGCGAAGTTCCGGTGATTGGAGTCGCCTCAGCCTCTGCCGTCCCCGGCTCGCCACGCCATCGCGCGGCCTGGCACCTGTATTCCATTGAAAGGCGAGGCAATGGCTGGCACGTCGAGGGGCGCATTCGCGGGTTTCGCGAACACGGCGAAACCCTCGAGGATATTGGCCAGATCGAGCTTTAGAAATCCCGGTCAGACGGTCTTGTTGAAATAGGTCGTCCACCAGGCTTCGCCCATGGTCCAGGCGAAATATAGCGCACCAAACAAGGCCACCAGCAGCACAATGAAGCCGATCAATTCGGCCACAAAAATCAGTCCTTCAAGCAATGCGCCGCGAAAACCGCGCCGTGGCTGGACGGGCTTCGCCTGTGCTTGATTGGGAACACTCCCGACAGCGGTTGCCGAAATCATACCCAGCAGCGTGCCTGCCTCGCTCCGCGAAACCGGATTGAGACCGCTACGCCGCACCGGATCACGCTGCCCCTCGGCATGGCCGGACAAAGCATAGGCGCGCGCGGCTTCTTCAACGGTCCTGTCGCCCGCCAGCGCCTGTTCACGTTCAATCAATCGGCGTGCCACATAGGTCGTGATGATATCGACCATCTTGTCCGGCTTTTCGGATGCGCCCGCAGTGACGCGCCCATGGCGAGTATTCTGAATGAAGCGGTACGTGCGCTTGTCCGGCGCCATTTCGACGAAAGCGATCATATCAATATAGAGCCGCGGTTGCGCACCCGGCACGACGCCAGAATCGAACAGATCGACATTTTCAGGCACCTGGGCGAACACCGGCTCCAGCGCTTCGGCCAGCATTTCCAGCCGGGCAATCTCTGCGCCACGCAATTCCGCCATCACGCCAGATCGCTCCGCTTCATCGATCCGCGCCCGGCGAACCACGCCCTTCAAACTGGGCGTAACCGGCTGCAAACCCGGACTGGCGGGTTGAAAATCGTTTTTTCCATCTGATTTTTGATCGTCCATGAGTCAGCCGGCTCAACGCCGTCCTCGCATTAACCATTTGTTTATTATACATCCCAATTACCGCAGATGCGAATCTGCAAAAGCCTCGCGATTACAAACGGCAGCAGGAGCGTCATGCACAGGCCCCAATGGGAGTTCTGGATCGACCGCGGCGGCACGTTCACCGACGTCATAGGTCGCGATCCCGCCGGCGCACTGCACACGGCCAAATTTCTGTCCGTAAGCCCGGCCTATGGCGATGCCGCTGTTGCCGGCATTCGGCATCTGCTGGGCCTTGCGCCAGACCGCCCAATTCCCGCCGGTCTCATCGGGGCCGTGAAGATGGGAACCACCGTCGCAACCAACGCTTTGCTTGAACGCAAGGGCGAACGCACACTGCTCGTGACCACGCGCGGATTTCGAGACGCTCTGGAAATAGGCAATCAGGCGAGACCGGAAATTTTCGCGCGCCACATCGTCAAGCCAGAGCAATTATATTCAAGCGCCGTGGAAATCACCGAGCGCGTGCGCGCTGACGGAACCATCGAGCACGCTCTCGATGAAACCGAAGCGCAAAGCGTGCTCGCCAATGCATATGCGCAAGGCTATCGCTCTGCGGCCATCGTCTTCATGCACGCCTGGAAATTTCCGCAGCATGAACAGCGCACCGCAGACATCGCACGCGCCATTGGCTTCACACAGGTCACCGCAAGCCATGAAGCGTCCCCGCTGATCAAATTCATCGGACGGGGTGGAACGGCTGTCGCCGACGCTTATCTCACGCCCATCCTGAAATACTATATCGACCAGGTCTCCTCTGCCCTTTGCGCACAGGGCGCACGTCGCCACACTCAGCCGCGCCTGATGTTCATGATGTCATCGGGCGGCCTGACATCCGCCAATCTCTTTCAGGGCAAAGACGCCATATTGTCCGGCCCCGCAGGTGGCGTTGTGGCGATGGCGCGAACAGCGGCGAGCGCGGAATTCGACCGCGTTATCGGCTTTGACATGGGCGGCACATCGACGGATGTGGCCCATTTTGCCGGACAGTTCGAGCGCGCCTTTGATACGCAAGTCGCTGGCGTGCGCCTGCATGCCCCGATGATGTTGATCAACACCGTTGCAGCGGGAGGAGGCTCGATACTGCATTTTGATGGCGAGCGCTTCCGGGTTGGTCCGGATTCCGCAGGCGCGCAGCCTGGCCCCCTGTCCTATCGCAATGGCGGTCCGTTGACTGTGACGGATGCCAACGTGATGACCGGCAAACTCGTGCCTGATTTCTTTCCGCACATTTTTGGTCCGCAAAACAATGCGCCACTCGATCATAAAAGCGTTCGTGACGCCTTTGACGCCCTTGCATCGAGAACAGGCCGCGCACCGGAAGCCGTAGCCGATGGCTTCATAGAAATTGCGGTCGCCAATATGGCCGAAGCCATCAAGAAAATATCCGTCGCGCGCGGCTATGACATAACCAGATACGCACTCAATTGTTTTGGCGGCGCGGGCGGTCAGCATGCCTGCCTCGTTGCGGCGGCGCTGGGCATGAAGAAAATACTCATTCATCCCCTGTCCTCACTGCTTTCCGCCTACGGCATGGGACTTGCCGACATACGTTGCGTGCGCAGCGCGCCGGTTGAAGCGCCGCTGGCATTGACAGGCGTACACAAGATCATGCGGCTAGCCGCAAGTCTCGGCAGAAAGGCAAAGCGCGAGGTCGCATCGCAGGGCGTTTCAACCCAAGCCATCGCGTTAGAAACAAGGCTGCGTCTGCGTTATGAAGGCACAGACACTGCGCTGGAACTAAACTGGGACAACCTTTCCTCAGCACGCGCTATACTGACAAGCCTGGCCGACAGTTTTGAACGCGCGCACAAATCCCGCTTCGGCTTCATCGACACCACAAGACTTGTCATCATGGAAGCGCTGGATGTCGAGGCCATCGGCGGCGGAGCAGCGTTTTACGAACCTTCTAAAAAGCGCACACGCAAGCTGCTGCCGCCACCTTCCCGATCCACCAGGTTTTATTCGCAAGGCAAATGGCGCAAGGCCGGAGTCTATCGTCGCGAAGGTCTCCTGGCGGGGCAGGCGATTTCAGGTCCGGCATTGATCATAGAAACGCACCAGACCATCGTCATCGAAGACGGCTGGCGTGCAGAGATAACCCCGCGCAATCATGTTGTTCTCTCGCACGTAAGAGCCGCACCACGCCGCAAGGCCATCGGCACGAATGCCGATCCCGTTCTGCTGGAAGTCTTCAACAATCGCTTCATGTCGATTGCCGAGCAGATGGGCGTCACCTTGCAGAACACGGCAAGTTCGGTGAACATCAAGGAGCGACTTGATTTTTCCTGCGCCATATTCGACGCCAATGCGAACCTTGTGGCAAATGCGCCCCATATTCCCGTGCATCTTGGATCCATGGATCGCTCGGTGGAGGAGATTGCTCAACGCAACCGGCACGACATAAGGCCGGGCGATGTATTTGCGCTCAATGCACCCTATCACGGTGGAACCCACCTGCCTGACATTACCGTCTGCACGCCGGTATTCGACAGCCGCGGCAGAAACATAATGTTCTGGGCTGCTTCGCGCGGACACCACGCAGACATTGGCGGACTGACACCCGGTTCGATGTCGCCTCGCGCCACACATATTGAGGAAGAAGGCGTCTATCTCGACAACATCAGACTTGTCTCACGCGGCGTCCTTCGCGAGGCCGAAATCACTGCATTGCTGGCCAATGCCCGTTATCCCGCACGCGACATTCCCCGCAACATCGCCGACCTCAAGGCGCAGATCGCCGCAAACACGCAGGGCGTTGCGCTGCTGCAAACATTGGTGAATGACTATTCCCTGCGCACCGTCAACGCCTACATGGGCCATGTCCAGGACAATGCCGAAGAGACCGTGCGCCGCGTGATCGCGCGCTTGCAAAATTCGTCTTTCGAAATTGAACTCGATCAGGGAACCCGCATCTTAGTGCGGATAAGTGTGAATAGACGCAAACGCGAAGCCATTATAGATTTCACCGGAACGTCGCCACAGCAGCCCGACAATTTCAATGCGCCCGAGCCCGTAACTCGCGCTGCAGTGCTCTATGTATTTCGTGTGCTGGTGGACGACCGCATCCCCATCAATGCAGGATGCCTTCGTCCGCTGAAGATTATCGTACCGGAAGGCTCGATGCTGGCTCCGCGCTATCCCGCTGCTGTTGTCGCGGGCAATGTCGAGACGAGCCAGAATGTCACCGATTGCCTCTTCGGCGCGTTGAATGCACTGGGATCCTCGCAAGGTACGATGAACAATTTCACCTTCGGCAACACGCGTTATCAATATTACGAAACAATCTGTTCAGGCTCGCCAGCAGGCGAGGGTTTTGACGGCGCTGCCGCCGTGCAATGTCATATGACGAATTCGCGCCTTACAGATCCCGAAATTCTCGAACTGCGCTTTCCCGTGATGCTGGATGATTTTCATATCCGCCGCGGCTCTGGCGGCAAGGGACAATGGAACGCAGGCGACGGTGTCGAGCGCACGATCCACTTCCTGGAACCAATGACAGCGGCGATATTATCGAGCCGGCGGCGGGTGCGCTCTTTCGGCGTCGGCGGCGGGCATGAAGGCGAGCCCGGCAGGAATTTGGTGCGGCGGCTCGACGGACATGTCGACCCTTTGCCAGGGTGCGAGGAAACCGCCATTGCAGCAGGTGAATCGATCACTATCATCACGCCGACGGGTGGCGGATGGGGCGACCCGAAGAAACGCCGTAATTAATCGCCGATTTCACCCGGCGCGACAAAAATGCCGTCATCGCGGATCATCCCGGTGCCACGCGGCAGTGAACGTTCCAGTTGCCGCGGCGCA
>CAMDKB010000136.1 GCA_945901195.1 Rhizobium sp. Q54 | reverse complement strand
AATGGCATCGCAGCGTTCGCCCTCAACATTGGTATAGCCGCCGTATTCGCTGAGAATCGTGCGTGTGGCATTAGGTGAGTGCAAATGCGCGCGGGCCACATCCGCCGGATTGTAGATCGACACCGCGCACCGGATGGCGGCAGCCACCTGCAGGCGACCGCCAAGGCCAGGGTTGGTCAGCAGGAATTGCTGGCGATCGGCAAATTCTGTGGGCGGAATGTCGGCCTTTTTTGCCACATCTGCGATCTTCAGCAGATAGGGCGAGATCTCCTTCCACTTCCAGTGGTGAGGCAGAGCCTTCATCTGACCGCCAGCCACGCGCCCCTGCGCCATGCGCCCGGATTCTTCAACACTGGTTGGCTTGAACCAGGCTTTTTGCGCCGGCGCATTTGCCTGTGTTCGCAGCCAGATATTGTATTGCCCGGCTTCGGCATTCAGCTCTTCCATCGCCGCGCGCGCGTCGATCCCGCCGGTTTTTGCCTTGGGGGCGTCATGGAGTGTCATACTTATCTCTCCTCGTCTCTTCAAGTCAGATGCAATGCATCATCGGGACTATTGGGCTGCAACCGGTTTAAGTTCGAAGATTTCTCCGTCCTGTCGCGCTGATTTAATATCGCCGCGTCTCAACGCCAACCGCACGCGATCCAGCTTTCTTATATCTTCCTTGCTGATAAGGGGCGACCATGGTGATTGATCCTCTATCAAAGCGATCTCAACTTTCGCAAGATAAACGCCCTCTTCGATCAACTGAATACTCGTGTTGTTCATGTCGACCTCCTGCCTCGAAAATCGGTTGACCATCGTTCCGGATCGGGCCGATAGGCGGTGACCAGGAATGCTGGACGTTTTGCGTTCAAGGGTGTCCCCCACAAAAGGTACAAAGGTCTGCCGAATTCGTCGAAATCGAGGAACAAAACGCAGGAGCCTTTATGATATTCCGGATACTCTTCGACGACAATTGCATTGCCGATCATCAGCGCAAATCTTTCGATCAGAACGCCTGCTCGCACAAGTCTACCAGCGGCATGCTCGGAAATTTCATAATCTCCGCAGATGACGAGACGCCGGATATTTTCTGCGATATCAGACAAGGTAGACCTTTTGCGATTTTGAACGTCGACTTACTATAGCCGCAGATGATTGCAAAAGCGTCTACACAACCTTCTCATCCTCCACACTATTGCTCAAAACGCCGACGCCCGAAACCTCTATCTCCACCACGTCGCCCGGCACGAGCCAGACCGGAGGCTTGCGGTTTGCCCCCACGCCCACAGGCGTGCCTGTGGCAATCACGTCGCCCGCCTCCAGCGGCATGATGGTGGAGACATAGGCGATCAGCTCTTCATAGGGCCGCATGATGTTGGCGGTCGTATCCTTCTGGCGGCTTTCGCCGTTGACGCGAACTTCGATGCTCATGTTATGCGGATCCGCGATTTCATCCGCCGTGGAAATCCAGGGGCCGAACGAGCCGGACTGATAGAAATTCTTGCCGGAGGTGACGTTGGCCGTGGTGTGCTTCATCCAGTCGCGTACAGAGCCTTCGTTGAAACAGGAATAGCCGAAGATGTGGTCCAGCGCCGTTTCCTTGGGAATGCGCCGCCCGCCCTTGCCGATGATGATCGCGATTTCGCCTTCATAGTCGATCTGCAGGGATTCCGGCGGACGTAGCACGGGCCGCAGATGTGGCGCATGCGCGGAAGACTTGCGCCAGAACAGCGAGGGATAATTCCAGCTATAGCCGCCGCCCGGCACTTCATCGGGCCGTGATTTATAGTTCACGCCGATGCACAGGATCGGACTTTTGACCGGCAACATGAAGGTAATTTCACTGAGCGAGAAATCGTTCTTTGCGCCCTGCGAGAGCTTTTCAGCCTCCGCTGAAAGGCCCTTGACGATGAACTCAACCAGATCGGCAGCCTTGCCCTTCAGACGCGGGCCCAGATCGAACACGCCCTCGCCACGCACGATGCCGAAACTTTGCTGCCCCTTGTGAATGTAGCTTGCCAGTTTCACTTGCTTCTCCTTCTGGTGTCATCCCGAATAACGCCATAGCCCGAGACTGGCGACCGCCGTGCGACAGCCTTTTGCCTTTATCCGGGTTCCTGCGTTCTTGTTGTTTCTGTTCCACGCGATCCTGGTGCTGCGTTGAGCTTTGGCCGGGACGACTGGAGCCGCCTTTATCCCCGTTGCGGGCCGCCATACGTGAATATCTGACGGGCCGGATCAGCATACGCTTTCGCAAATGCCGGGCGCGCCTGCAAGCGTTCGTACCATTTGGTGACGAAGGGACGCTGCGCCCACATGTCGCTCATTTTGAGATCATCGAGGCGCACGATATTCGGCATGACGCAAATATCCGCGTGCGTGAACATTTCGCCGCAAAGCCAGTGGCGTCCATCGGCTAGCGCTTTTTCCATACGGTCGATGGTTTGCTGCAGTTTTTCGGTGGCTTCCGCCAGATCCTGCTCGCTAAAGCTGCCCGATTTCATTTTCATGTAAAAATGTTTGCGGAGCGGGCGGATCGCTGCTTCGCGCTCGAAGGATTCACCGTCTTTGAAGGTGCGGCGGATAAATGCCTGAAACGATGGTATGCGGATCGCGGGCGTGGGCACTTCATCGATATATTGCCGCCATGCGCGCATGTGCGCCAGCGCGCGCGGTTCGGCAGGCCGCAACGGTTTTTGCGCAAACACATCATCGAGATATTCGCCGATGACGGAAGATTCGATGATCGCATACCCGTCGTGCACCAGGGTTGGCACAACTCCATTGGGATTGAGAGCAAGATATTCGGGCGTCAGATGCTCGTTCTTGCGCAAGTCGATCTCTTGCGAGGTCCATTCAAGGTCTTTTTCATAGAGCGCCATGCGGACCTTCTGGCTGCAGGTCGAACGCGCGGCATGCATGAGAACAAGCGCCATAGTGATCCTTCCGGTGTTGTTGATTTTGTTACGGCTTGAGTACGCGGACTGGCTTTCCGTCAAGCCACGCTGCAACGTTTTCAGCGGCCTCGGTAAATGAAATGCGATAGTTCTCTTCCATGACATACCCCAAATGCGGTGTCAGCAGGGTATTCGGCGCTTTCAGGATGGGATGGGCCGATGGCAAGGGCTCGATATCGTAGACGTCGAGCGCGGCGCCGCCGAGCTTGCCATCATGCAGGGCGTTGATCATCGCCTGCTGATCGATCAACATCGCACGGGCCGTATTGACCAGGAGCGCCGCTGGTTTCATCAGGCCGATCTCACGCGCACCAATGATGCCGCGTGTCTGCGGATTTGCCAGAAGATGCACGGAGACTATGTCGGACTGCCCCAGCACATCATCAAGGCTGGCGGACGTAATGCCATCGGCGGCGGCTTTTTCTGGCGTCAGTGAGCGCGACCAGGCTATCACATTCATGCCCAGCGCCTTGAAGACCTTCGCCACATCCGAACCGATGCGGCCATAGCCCACGATACCCAAGGCCTTGCCCCGCACACCCGTGCCGACGCTTTGCTGCCAGCGGCCGGCATGCAGATTGTTCACTTCCTCAGGGATGTTCCGGAACCAGCCCAAAATCATGCCGACGGTCAATTCAGCTGTGGGATAGCCGAGCGTCGCGGTGCCGCAAACAGTTACACCACGCGCATTGGCTGCCGCGACATCAATGGAATTGTTGCGCATGCCCGAGGTGACGACGAGTTCGAGTTTCGGCAGCCTTTCAAGAAGCGCCTTGTCGACGGGTGTGCGCTCGCGATTGCAGACAATGACGTTGGCGTCTTCCAGTTCTTCGACCAGCCCGTCCTGATCTCCGATGTAGCGGGTCAGCACGCGAATTTTCGCACGGCTCGCAAGCTTGTCCCACGGACCCAATTTCAACGCGACGTTCTGGTAGTCGTCAAGGATGACGATATTCTTCATTGCACATATTCCTTTTCGCGCGGGCTGTTGGACGCCCTTATCATTCTTTCCGGCAAAATACAGGGCGTTTTGTCCCGCTTCGCCCGCGATTGTCGCCCGCGATCCCGGCTCGCGCTGGTTCGTGTCAGATTGATTTCTTCACTCAGGCAGGCGCGGTCTCCAGTTCCACATCCACGCGCGGCAAGTGGGCGGGATATTTGCGCCAGCCGGGCATTGTGAGCCACGTCCGCAGCAAGAGCCTGCGCTCCTCCGGCCCGCCCGAATCCCGGTAGTCTGCCCGGCCGTGCATCGTAATCCGGTTGTTGAGAAATTGCAGATCGCCGGGTTCCAGATCCATTTCAAGACAGAAATCATCGCGTTCGGAAACGGCTTCGATAATATCGAGCGCTTCCTGCTCGGCTCGGGTCAATGTCATCAGGCCTTCGTCGACCGCCATACGGATTGGTGCGGGAATAAAATTGCAGATCACTTCGCCGCCGCCGATATCGGCAAAGGCCGGGCAATAATGATCAGTGACGGGCGAGCCACCTGAAATACGAAATTGCCGACGACGATGGCGAAAGCCGCGATAGAGCAACGCAAGAAGATCCGGGCGCGTCTGCAGGATTTCGTTATGCACGGCCATCGAGCTGACAATGCGGCTCGTGCCGCCCTCCTTGGCTTTGCGCAGGCACAAGAGCCCCACAACATCAACCGGATCCATATGCATGGGGAGAGGGCCGCCAACGTGGAAATAATAACGGTCGCCTTCGGGAGGGCTCACGTCCATCACTTCCGAAATTCCCTTGGCGCGATGTTCCTGCGGGCCGACAAGACCCATTTGATTGGCGACGATCAGCAGAGCGATCTTGTGCGCTTCCACGTCAAAAAAATCAGCCTTGATGCCGCGCACTAGCGCCATGCCGGTGCCCGAAGCCAGTTCCTGGATCGCGGGGGCGAGCGCATCGCGCAAGCCGGGAATTTCGACGCCCTGGAAGTCGAAATGATCCTGGTCACGACCCTCCGCGGAAGCTTTGTCGACAATTCTGCGAAGCTCATCAACGGGGCCTGCCGGCAATTGGAATCTCCAGCGCGTTGCGGTGGCAACATGCGGGCCGCGCCAGTCCTGCGGGCCGGTCACGGGGGCGATGGCGGGCAAAGGGGAGTCAGGCACGCTTGTTTCCATCTTGGGTTCTCCCGTGGCCGCAACCTGTCCAGTGTCCTCAGTTATGGCGATCCTACAGCAAACTTGATATCGATCAAAACCCATGCCCCGCCAGCGCCTAGGCTGTATTCAAAGCAGAGAAATCCGGTCCTGGTCTTGACGGGCTGCGGCGGGTGGGAGCACTTCAGGGCGCAACACATGCAGCGCCTCAAAGGATTGAAACAAAAATGACGATGCCATCAGCACTGACCGGCAGCGGAATGCCAGCATGGCCGGAAGGCGGGCTGACTCGTGTGCCGTTCTGGGTGTTTCAGCGCGACGATGTCTATGCACGCGAACAGGAGCGGGTTTTTCAGGGCGCTGCGTGGCACTATCTCTGTCTTGAAGCTGATCTGCCCGAGGCTGGCTCTTTCCGCACAACATTCGTCGGCGATGCGCCCGCGGTCGTGGTGCGCGACAATGATGGCGCCATCTGCGCGTTCGAAAACCGCTGTGCCCATCGTGGCGCTTTGTTGTGCCTTGATGATGACGGCAAGGCGAAACAGGGTTTCACCTGCGTCTATCATGGCTGGAGTTATGACCTGAAAGGCAACCTCAACGGCGTGGCCTTTCTCAAGGGCATGAAAGGCAAGGGCGGTATGCCCGACACCTTCAAGATGTCCGACCACAATCCCCGCAAACTGCGCATCGCCAGCCTTCACGGCCTTGTCTACGGCACGTTTTCCGATGCAACGCCTCCGCTGGCAGACTGGTTGGGACAACCCATTGTTGACGGCATTGCGCGTGTTCTGGAAGGGCGCAAGCATGTGGTGCTGGCGCGTTACGTTCAGGCCTTGCCGAATAACTGGAAGCTCTATGTGGAGAACGTCAAAGACAGCTATCACGCCAGCATCCTGCACCTGTTCTTCACGACGTTCGAACTCAACCGCCTGAACTACAAGGGAGGCCTTGTGGTGGAGGGCGGCGGCGGCCACCACATCAGTTACAATCAGCTTGACCGCGCCCAGCTCGACGCCGCCTATTCGCAACAAAACCTGCGGTCCGACAGCGATTACAAGCTGAAGGATCCCTCGATGCTGCAGGGCTTCAATGAATTTCCAGATGGCATTACGCTGCAGATACTGACGACCTTTCCCACCTTTGTGCTGCAACAGATTCAAAACGCCATCGCCGTACGTCAGGTGGTGCCCCGTTCCGCCGAAAAGACCGATCTGCACTGGACGATCCTCGGCTTTGAGGACGATACGCCAGAACAACGCATGGTGCGTATCAAGCAGGCCAATCTCGTGGGTGCAGCCGGCTTCATATCCATGGAAGACGGCTGCGTCGGCGGCTTCGTGCAGCGCGGTGTTGCAGGCGCTCCCGACATGAATGCCGTTCTGGAAATGGGTGGCGCACTGGCGCAATCCAGCGAAAGCCGCGTGAGCGAAGCTGGTCTGCGTGGTTTCTGGCAGCAATATCGTACGTTGATGGGATTGTGATCGTCATGAACATGGACATGTTTCACAAAGTCACTCGCGCCCAGGCCGAATATGCGCGCGCCATCGACAATGATCGCCTTGAGCAATGGCCGGATTTTTTTGCTGATCCCTGTCTGTATCGTGTCACCACCGCGAACAATCATGCGAAGGGCTATGAAGCCGGCATCATCTTTGCAAATTCGAAAGGCATGCTGACAGATCGTATAACCGCACTGCGCGAAGCCAACATTTATGAACGGCACACTTATCGTCACATCATCGGTGCGCCCTGCCTTCTGTCGCAGGGCGAAGAAGGGCTGCGCAGTGAAACGGCATTTCTTGTCGTGCGCATCATGCGCGATGGCGCCAGCGAGGTGTTTGCGACGGGGCGTTACCTTGATCTCTGGCGCGCCTATGGCGATGAGGTCAAGCTGACCGAACGGATTGTCGTTTGTGATTCCTCGCGCGTGGATACGCTGATGGCGTTGCCCTTGTGATACCAACGGCGATGAAGTTTGACTCATCACTGTTGGCAAGCGCGAACGCGCTTCGGCGTTGATGCGCCGGATGTTTCGATTGACCCATAGGTCAATCGAAACCACCCTTGGTATGATGCCTCACTCTGCCAGTAATTTCCGGTATTTCTCGATCTCCCGCAGCACCAGCTTGCCCGTATATTCGGGTGTGAGCTCTTCCCCCTTTGCGGGTACGGAAGACAGATCGAACAGGCGCTTTTGCATGAAATCGCTGGAAGCGGCGTCGCGTAGCGCGACATTCAGTTTGGAGATGACGGCGTCTGGCGTCCCTGTGGGCGCAAACAGCGCATTCCAGCCTTCCGCCTGAAAAGCTGGCGTTCCCGCCTCGATGGAGGTCGGCATATCCGGCACATTGGGCAGGCGGGCTGTTGAACCGACTGCAAGGCCGATCACCTTGCCGGCCAGAATCGCGCCGGACACGGAGGTCGCTGAATCGCAGGCGCCGTCGATATGCCCCGCCATCAGATCATTGAGAGCCGGGGCCGCGCCGCGATAGCTGACCAGATTCACTTCGACCCCTGAGGCCATTATGAAGCTGCGGCAGATCAGATAATTTGAAGACCCCACGCCCGCGTGCCCAAGGCTGACCATGCCCGGATTTTGTTTGGCGTAGGCGACGAATTCCGCCAGCGTTTTGGCGGGAAAATCCTTCTTCACAGCCAGGACCGGCGACGTTTTGGCGATCATGCCGATCGGCGCGAAGGATTCCGGCGTGTACTGCAAGTTCTTTTGCAGAAAATAGGACGCCGCATGGGTGCCTGTATTTCCGATGATCAGAGTATATCCGTCAGGCTCGGCGCGGGCTGTTCGCGAAAGCGCGATCGCTCCGCCTGCGCCGCCAACATTCTCGATCACCAGGCGCTGACCGATCGAGCGCCCGATTTCTTCTGCGGCCAGACGCGCAATCACGTCCGAAGTGCCGCCGGGCGCAAAGGGAACAATCAGACTGATGACGTGGGAGGGAAAGGTATCCTGCGCCAGGGATGGCGAGAGTATCAACGCGCTCGCGCAGGCTGCCAGGGCCAGCTTTGCTGCATTCTTCATCCTGCACTCCCAATGCTCACCGGGAACGGCTTGCCGTGCCGCTGTCCGATAGCTATCACTCTTGGCAACGAGATCAAAATGGCAACGAGATCAAAGCATATCCCGGGGAGAGGGCACTGTGGTAGACAAGGGCAAGAGTATCGCAGCGCTGTTCGCGCCAAAAAATGTAGTTCTGGTGGGCGCGTCGGATCGCAACTGGTCGCCGCGAGTTTTCGGCAATCTCCTGCGCTTTGGCTATGAGGGCGAAGTCTATCTGGTCAATCCCAACCGCACAGAACTCTGGGGCCGCCGGTGCTACGCAAGTCTGGCGGACCTGCCTGAGCCTCCCGATCACCTCGCGCTGTTTGTGCCGGCCGGTCAATCGTTGGAATTGCTGGAAGATGGCGCAAGGCTGGGCGCGCGCAGCGCGACTTTCTTCGCCGCCGGTTTTGGTGAAGGTGGCGACGCCAAGGGGCGGGAACGCGCGCAGGCGCTTGCTGCCCTGCTGGAGCGCACTGGCATAGCCGCCATCGGCCCCAATTGCATGGGGCTTGCCGTAGGGCATTCGAAATTTTCGACTGTGCCGGATGAACATCATGCGCCGCTGCAGCCGGGACCCGTTGCGGCCATGACGCAGAGCGGCATGCTCGTGCAGACAGTCGGGCGCGGGCTCAACGATGCCGGGCTGCGACTTGCCTACCTGCTGTCCGTCGGCAATCAGACCGGCCTGACGATCCCCGATTTCATTTCGCACCTGGCTGATGACGACGCCTTGCGCGTGATCGTTTGTTATATCGAGGCGGTGCGCGATGCGCCGCATTTTCTGGCGAGCGCCCGCAAGGCAAAAGCCAATGGAAAGGCTGTCGTTGTCGCCAAGATCGGAGGCTCGCCGGAATCCCGCGCCGCAGCGCTGGCGCATACGGGCTCTCTTGCTGGTAGTCTCGACGTGTTCGATGCTTTTGCGCGCGATGCTGGAATTATTCGCGTGGATTCGCTGGAAGATGTCGTGCAGGCCGCCGAATATCTCTCCCGCGCGCCGCGTCCGCGCGGCAATCGCATCGCGCTGATGACCAATTCAGGAGCGCTGCGTTCGCTCACCAGCGAAACAGCCCCGCAATTTGGCATTCGCTTTCCTGATTTTCAGGCGCACACCGCCATGCGGCTGAAAGAGCTTCATGCAGAAGCGGAGGTTTCCAATCCCTATGATTTCAAGCGAACCTTGCCGACCGATCTTTACATAAATCTGATCGAAACCGTCCGCGCCGACGCCAATGCCGATCTCGTCTTGCTGACCGAAGAATTGCCCCGCCAGGCGGGCATCGAGCGCAAGGTCGCCAATTTTCACGGGCTCGAAAAATATCTGGCGGCGTCAACGCCGGAGGCGATCCCCGTCGCCGTATTTTCGCCGATCAGTCTGAGCGAGAATGAATACATGCAGGGACTGCACGAGCAAATGCTGCATGTGCCGTGGATGCATGACATCGCGAAAACTTTTCGTACTCTGGCTAAACTTGTTGAAACCGGCGCTGGCCGGGAGCCGCCTGTTGCAAATGATGTAAACGCGCAAAGGCGGGGCCTGCTGGCGAAGTGGCGTGAATTTGCATCCTCGCTGCAAGCGCCTGCAGCGCTGAATGAATCGCAATCAAAAGAAATCCTCGCCGCTTACGGCATCGTCATGCCATCTGAAGCGGTTGTTCAAAACGGCGCTGAAGTTGCAGAAGCTGCAAAACGCATCGGCTATCCCGTCGTGTTGAAAGCTGTCAGCGCCGACGTCGCACACAAGAGCGACGCGGGCCTGGTGTTATTGAATATCAGTGATGAAGCGCAGGCGCGTGCGGGCGTGCAGACACTCATGGAACGCTGTCAAAAAATCGGCGCCAGACTCGAAGGCATACTCGTCGCGCAACAGGTCAAGGATGGTATTGAAATGGTCGCGGGTGTGCATCGCGATCCGGAGATGGGGCCTGTGGTGATGGCGGGTCTCGGCGGCGTCTGGCTTGAATTGTTCAAGGATGTGGCGTTCTGCCCGCCCTGGCTCGATAAGGCCATGGCGATCGAAACCATTCAGCGCACGCGCGCCGCGCAATTGCTCGGCGGATATCGAGGCAGCAAGCCCGCGGACATGAATGCACTGGCCGAAGCAATGGTTGGCCTTGGCGAGCTCGCGCGCGAGTTTGGCGATATGCTCGAAGCGGTTGACGTCAATCCGCTGCTGGTGCGTGATAACGGCAAGGGCGCG
>CAMDKB010000135.1 GCA_945901195.1 Rhizobium sp. Q54 | reverse complement strand
CTGCTATGCGTTCGAGCAGGGTGAAGCCTTGTTCATTGTGCTCGACAATGTCGAATATGCCGGACGGAAAGACGATGGCGGGCATGGCAGCTATCGTGGTAATATCGGCCCGCGCCAATTGGCTTTTCTACACAATCTGTTGATGCATGTTCCGCGGGAAAAATTGCTTGTTCTGGCCATGCATATTCCCCTGCGCACAGAGTGGAATCCACAGAGCCCGCGCGACAACACAGCTGATACAGCGGCTCTTCTGCAATTGCTTGAAGGCCGCCGCGCTGTCAGCATTTCCGGTCATATGCATGCGGCTGAACATCAATATTTGCAGCACGAGGATGGTGACTTTGCAAATGTGCATCATCATCAGGTGCTGGCGGCGTTGTCGGGCTCCTGGTGGAGCGGCCCATTCGATCATCGCGGGCGGCCGCTCTCCATGGGCGTTGATGGGTGCCCGCCGGGCTTTCATATTTTGCGAGTCGACGGTCGCGAATACAAAACGGAATTCGTTGCCATGGCTGCGTCGCAACCCCGCTTGCGCGCGGTGCTTTCACGCTGCGAACCGTGCAAGACGAGTGGCGCCCTTGTGATCGATGGTCCGGCAGGCTCTGAAGACATGCCGTGTGAAATCGTCGTCAATCTCTTTGACGGCGGCCCGAAATCGCGCGTGCGCATGCGTCCTCCCGGCGGCGAATGGCAGATGCTGTCACGCACCCGCCGCCGCGATCCCTTCATGATTGATATGTTCGCCAGCGCCGGCGCAATACATCACGACTGGGTCAAGGCAGAACCTTGCGAGCATTTGTGGTGCGCCGCCATCCCGCGTGTGACAGCGGGGCTTCACCGAATCGAGATTGAAGCCGTCGACGAATTCGGGCGCTTGTTGCGCGAAGTCCAGGTCATCGAAGTGAAAGCACGGTCAGACGTTTCCGCGCCCATTTGATTGTGTCTGCCTGTTATTGCCCGCGCCGCGCGCTGGTCGCGAATCTGACCGCTTCTTCCGCCGCCTTGAACAGCGCCATCGCCTTGTTCTGGCATTCGCGATGTTCAGACTCCGCGACGGAATCATAGACAATGCCCGCGCCCGCCTGCGCATGCATTTTGCCATCCTTGATAATGGCCGTGCGCAACACGATGCACGTGTCCATCTCGCCTGACGCCCCGAAATAGCCGATGCAGCCAGCATAAATGCCGCGCTTGTCGACCTCCAGCTCGTCGATTATTTCCATTGCTCGCACCTTTGGCGCGCCGCTCACTGTGCCAGCGGGGAAGCCTGCGGCCAGTGCGTCTATGACATCGTGCCTTGCATCCAGCTTGCCCTCGACATTGGAGACGATGTGCATGACGTGGCTGTAACGCTCGACAAAAAAGCGGTCTGTGACAGTCACGCTGCCGATTTCGGCGACGCGTCCGACATCGTTGCGGCCGAGATCCAGCAGCATGAGATGTTCGGCGCGCTCTTTCTCGTCGGCAAGTAATTCTGCCGCCAACGCCTCATCTTCGGCTGGTGTCTTGCCGCGCCAGCGCGTGCCAGCGATAGGCCGGATCGTCACTTTGCCATCGCGTGTGCGGACCAGAATTTCCGGGCTCGAACAGACGATCTGAAAGCCGCCGAAGTCGAGGTAGCACAGAAATGGGGACGGGTTTACGCGCCGCAGGGCCCGGTAAAGCGCGAAGGCGGGCAGGTCGAATTGTGCGGTAAAACGTTGCGAGAGAACAACCTGAAAAATATCACCCGCGCGGATGTATTCCTTGGCCTTGCCGACCATATCAAGAAAGCGCTGTTCATCGGTATTGGAGACGGATGCCGCCGCCAGCAAATGCGGATTGGCAGGTGCGGGCGCGTGTTCCAGCGGTCCTTCAAGTGTCGCCACAACAGCATCGATGCGCGTCTGCGCTGTCTCCCACGCCGCACGCGCCGAAACATTCTGGCGCGGACGCACGGGAACAACGACGTTCAATTCATCTTTCACAGAATCGAAAACGACCATGACAGTCGGGCGGATCATGATCGCATCGGGCACGCCGATGGGATCAGGCTTGGGCGGCGCGAGCCGCTCCATCTGCCTCACCATGTCGTATCCGAGATAACCGAATACGCCCGCCGCCATGGGGGGCAGGGCAGTATCAGCGGGAATGGCGGATTCGCGGATCAGCGCCCGCAGCCCCTCCAAGGGCTTCACACCACAATCGACAAAGCTGTAGGGATCAGCGAGTGCATTGCGGTTGATTTCGCAGCTATCGCCTTGCGCGCGCCAGATGATGTCGGGATCGATGCCGATCATCGAATAGCGCCCGCGCGCCTCGCCGCCTTCAACCGATTCAAGCAGGAATACATTGCCGCGGCGCTTGCCTGTGAGCTTCAGAAAAGCCGAAACCGGGGTTTCCAGATCGGCTATCAGCGTGGTGGAGACCAGCGCGGCGGCGCCGGATTCGTAGGCTATCGCGAAGTCTTCATAGGCAAGCTGGGTCATCTTTGGCGCCGGTCTGTGCGGGTCATTTATGCAAACGCTGCTCAGTTTCCATCGCTGGCGCCGGTTGCACTGCGAACGGCAGCCGTATTGATCGAGACGCCGACTTCCTTCTGGATAGCCGCCAGATATTGACTGGCAATGTCGTCGGTGAAAGCGCGTTCGATCTGGGGGAGTATGCTCTTGACCGTTTCATTGTCGGATTCGTAGGGCGGGGTCACCGAATCCAGAATCTTGAAGACAACGCGTGTGTTGGCGCTCGACAACGCGGTGGCGGATTTGCCCACGGGAAGCGAGAACATTCGCTCGACCACGCCTGTGGCCAGCTTCTGGTGACCGGCGCGCTTGACGTCGCCGATATGTTCCGCGATCACGCCCGCTTCCTTTGCGACGTCCTCGATATTCTTGCCGCCATCGATTTCCTTCACCAATGCTTCGGCCTTTTCGCGCAATTTCGTTGCGGTTTGATCGGATTTCCAGGCGCCTTCGATCTGCGGACGAATTTCATCAAGCGAACGGTTGCGCGCGGGCTCCACACCGGCCACCTCGAACCACACGTATCCGCGATCCTTGGTGGTGATCGTATCGTTGTCCACGCCGATATCCGATGCGAAAACGGCTTTCAGCAGCGCCTCGCGTTCAGCGAGGTCCTTGATTTCAGCCCCGGCCTTGTCGCGGCCGGTGGCATCGGCAGCTTCTATGGTGCGAACCGTCAGACCGGCAGCCTTGGCGGCTTCTTCCAGCACTTTTCCTGATGTGCGCTGATCTTCAATCTGCGCCTGAATTTTCTGTACGGCTTCATGCGCTTGCTGATCTGCAATCTCGCCGCGCAAAACAGCGCCGACTTCGTCCAGCGATTTGACCAATGCGGGCTCGACCTTGACCGCTTGCGCCAGTACCGGACCAAAGCGGCCTGCAATTACGTCAGTTGTTTCGCCTTCCTTCAGCGCAAAAACGGCCTTGCTCACGGCGGGGTCTGTAAGCTTGTCTGCGGTCAGAGCTCCCAGATCGATGTCAGAAATTTTCAGAGTGCGGGTCGCCGCCACGTCGGCGAATTTTTCGCCAGCGCGGATTTTCGCGAGCGCTTCAGCCGCCTCTTTCTCCTCGCCGAATTTGAAGACGATTTGATAGATCTGGCGCGTTTCGGGCGTGGTGAACCGCTGGGCCTTTACGCGCTCGTAGGCTGCAGCGAGGTCCGCCTGCGCGACCTTTGCAGGATCGGCAAGAGTGGCGGGCGTGACTGCAAGCGTGACGAACTTGCGATATTCGGGCGCACGGAATGAAGTTTCCTGCGCTGCGAAGTATTTGTTGAGTTCATCAGGCGTCGGGTTGGGGATTTCGCCGGCCGCTGCGGTGTCGATTGTGAAATAGTCCACGCTACGCGTTTCGTTGGCGTAGCGGAACACCGATTCCAGCATGGTCTGTGGCAGTTTCAGCCCCGCGACGAGCGAGCCTGTCAGTTCCTGGCGTAGATAGGACGAGCGCAGACGTGCTGCAAAGCGCTTTTCATCGAGACCGGCGTTCCGCAGTTTGTCCAGAAATACAGTCCGATCATATGAGCCCGTGGGCCCAGCAAATTCGGGATCTTTGAACGCGGCGTTGCGAACGTTCTCGTCGGACATGGCAAGGCCGAGGTCCCGGGCACGCTGGTCCAGGATGGCTTCTGACAGAAGCCGGTTCAGCACCTGCTGATCGAGACCGAAAGCGCGGGCCTGCTCGTTGGTAATGGCCTGGCGCGTCATCTGTTGCAGGCGCTGCAATTGCGACTGGTATTCCTGACGGAATTCCTCAGCCGAAATATCCGTATTGCCTGCGCGCGCTACCTTGCCTGCGTTGAACCCACGAAAAATGTCGCCGATGCCCCAAACGGCAAAACTGAGGATCAGGAAACTGAACATCAGGGTCAGCACTGCCTTGCCGAGCCAGGTCTTGGAAGCGTTGCGCATGCCGTCGAGCATGAAATGATCCGTTTTTCAGAGTTTGCGCCGCAGGGCGGCTCAGGAAAGTAGCGCTTTATAGGGGGATGGGTTTGAAGGCGCAAACGGCGCAGGTGATTTTGTCCTGGCGGGGCTCTGCTTTTCAGAAAAGCCCGCGCCTGCTAACCCGATTGGCCAGGCCCAACGTAGCAGACAGGATTCGCCAAATGAGCGTGAAACCCAGACCCCTGGTGGCAGGAAACTGGAAAATGAACGGGCTCAGGGCCTCGCTCGCTGAAATTTCGGCCATGGCCGCTGCCTATGATTCGGCTCTCAAGCAAAAGGTGGATCTGCTGATCTGCCCACCCGCGACGCTCCTCGCACAGGCTGCGGCGGCGAGCGAGGGAACCGGACTCGTGGTTGGGGGGCAGGATTGCCATATCAAGGCCAGCGGCGCTCATACCGGCGATATCTCGGCGCAAATGCTGGTGGATGCCGGAGCCGCCTATGTCATCGTTGGACATTCCGAGCGCAGGGCCGATCACGGCGAAAGCAATGCCACCGTCAGGGCGAAGGCTGAGGCGGCCATCGCGGCGGGACTTGCAGCAATCGTCTGTATTGGAGAAACCGAGGCCGAGCGGCGGGCAGGGCGTACTCTCGACGTTACGGGCAGCCAGTTGTGCGGATCGCTGCCGGAAGGCGCGCATCCGGGAAACCTCATCATCGCCTATGAGCCCGTCTGGGCTATCGGCACAGGCCTGACGCCGACCGCGGCCGATGTGGCCGAGGTGCATGCGTTCATCCGGGCGGAACTTGGCAAGGCGCTTGGCGGGGAAGCCGGTGGGGTGCGCATCCTCTATGGCGGCTCGGTGAAGCCGTCCAATGCCGGGGAGCTGCTGGCCATTGCCAATGTGGACGGGGCGCTCGTGGGCGGGGCCAGCCTGACCGCCGTCGACTTCATGGGGATCGCCGGGGGATATCGCTAGCGACAGAGCGGGGGGCTTGCATCGGCCAGCCGGGTAGCCATATCCAGCGGCATCGTGTATGAGCCGCGCAAGAATCCGGCGCGGCGCAGGCTGCAGCCTTAAAATATGTCATTCACTATCGTCTGCGAGACATTCAGATCATGGAAAGCGTTATTATCGTCATTCATCTGCTGGTCGTGACCGCGCTGGTGATCGTTGTGCTGCTGCAACGCTCGGAGGGCGGGGCGCTTGGCATCGGCGGGGGCGGCGGGTTCATGACCGGGCGCGGCCAAGCCAATGTGCTGACTCGTGCGACCGCCATTCTGGCGACAATCTTCTTCCTGACCTCGATCACGCTGACAATCATTGCCAATGTCGGCCGTTCGCAAAAATCGATTTTTGAAGGCGCACCTGCACAGACAGCGCCGGGACAGGCGCCTGCAACTCCCGGAGCGCCCGCTGGTGGCCTCTTCGATCAGCTCAAGCGGATGGAACAGCCTGCCCAGACCGGGGGCGCAACGGCCCCGGCTGCGCCGTCCTCACCGCTGCCGCCACCGGTAGCGCCGCCGGCCGGGGGCACCCCACCGCAGCCGCCACAGCAATAACCGACGAAAAAGGGCCGGTTTTCCGGTCCTTTTTTGTGGTCCCGAAACTTGTCTGTGCACTAATCGCGCAGGCGTGTTTTTTTTGCTACGCGAATCAGCGGGAAAGGAATACGGCTCACCTCCCATGGCGCGATATGTATTCATCACAGGCGGCGTGGTCTCCTCGCTCGGTAAAGGTTTGGCTTCGGCGGCGCTCGGCGCGCTGTTGCAGGCGCGTGGCTATACGGTCCGCTTGCGAAAGCTCGACCCCTATCTGAATGTCGATCCGGGCACGATGAGCCCGTATCAGCACGGCGAGGTTTTCGTCACCGACGACGGGGCGGAGACCGATCTGGATCTTGGTCATTACGAGCGGTTCACCGGCACGCCCGCGCGCAAGAGCGACAACATCACGACGGGCCGCATCTATCAGGAAATCATCTCCAAGGAGCGCAAGGGCGATTATCTCGGCGCGACCGTGCAGGTGATCCCCCACGTCACCAATCACATCAAGGAATTCGTCCTCAGCGGCAATGAGGGCGTGGATTTCGTGCTGGTGGAAATCGGCGGCACAGTCGGCGATATCGAGGGGCTGCCGTTCTTTGAAGCCATTCGCCAGCTTGGAAACGATCTGCCGCGCAGCCATTGCATCTATGTGCATCTGACCCTGCTGCCCTTCATACCCGCTGCAGGCGAGCTCAAGACCAAGCCGACCCAGCACAGTGTGAAGGAGCTGCGCTCCATCGGCATTCAGCCCAACATCCTGTTGTGCCGCACAGACCGCGAAATTCCGCGCGAGGAACGCCGCAAGCTCGGGCTGTTCTGCAATGTCCGCGAAAGCGCCGTGATCGAGGCGCGCGATGTCGGCTCGATCTATGATGTACCACGCGCCTATCACGAGGCCGGACTCGACAAGGAAGTCTTGGCTGCCTTCGGCATAGAACCCGCGCCAAAGCCGGACATGCGCCGGTGGAGCGAGGTTTCCAGCCGCGTCCACAATCCCGAGGGCGAAGTCACCATCGCCATTGTCGGCAAATATACCGGCCTCAAGGACGCCTATAAATCGCTGATCGAGGCGCTGGCCCATGGCGGCATGGCCAACAGGGTGAAAGTCAATCTCGACTGGATCGAGAGCGAGATTTTTGAAAAGGAAGATCCCGCGCCGTTTCTGGAAAACGTGCACGGCATTCTCGTGCCCGGCGGCTTTGGCGAACGCGGCAGCGAAGGCAAGATTTTGGCCGCGCGCTTCGCGCGGGAGCGCAAGGTGCCATATTTCGGCATCTGTTTTGGCATGCAGATGGCGGTGATTGAAGCGGCGCGCGCGCTGGCGGGGATCGAGAAGGCCGGTTCGACCGAGTTCGGCCCCTGCGCGGAACCGCTGGTTGGTCTGATGACCGAATGGATGCGCGGCAACGAGCTGGAAGAACGCCGCGCCGGCGGCGATATGGGCGGCACAATGCGGCTTGGCGCATTCGACGCGAAGCTGAAGGAAGGCTCGAAGATTGCGGAAGTCTATGGCGATCTCGACATTTCCGAACGCCACCGCCATCGCTACGAAGTGAACATGCGCTATCGCGAAAAGCTGGAAGACAAGGGCCTGATGTTTGCAGGCCTCTCGCCGGACGGGCTGCTGCCGGAAACCGTAGAATATCCCCGCGAAATGCATCCGTGGTTTATCGGCGTGCAATATCACCCCGAGCTGAAATCAAGGCCGTTTGAGCCGCACCCGTTGTTTGCGAGTTTTATTGCGGCGGCAAAGGAGCAGAGCAGGCTGGTTTAGGGGCGGGGTGTTGCTTAAGTATATATTTTAGTATATATTTTGGAGAATTGATGGATTGGCAGTTTGGATGTGATCCCGGCAAGCGTGCATTGCTGATGGTGACGCGCGACATTGACTTGCTCGATTTGGAAGAGATCTTCGATGATCCTTTTCGCATTAAATTCGAGGATGTCAGGCGTGCCTTCGGAGAAGCGAGACATCTGGTCATCGGGATGTCCAGGGGCATCTTCGTGACTGCAGTCTACACCATTCGCGGTAACATCGTATGGCTGATCACTGCATGGCCGTCGAACCGGAAGGAGCGAGAACGCTATGTCGAAACAAGACTCAATCATCTTCAAAACCGCTCCTGACGGCACTGTGCTGGTGAAAGGCAAGGACGGCGTGTTCCGGCCGGAGGAAACTCACACGAACTGGGCTCGCCTTGCAGCCCTAACCGATGAAGAAATCGAGGAATGGTCCCAGACAGATCCCGATCATCCCGGCACCAACGACGAATTCTGGGCGAACGCGGTCATAGTACAGCCTGGCAAGGAAGCCATCTCGATCAAGCTCGATAAAGACGTCCTTGGTTTCTTTCGCCAGCAGGGACGCGGCTATCAAACCCGCATCAATGCCGTGCTGCGGCATTATATGGAGGCTCAGAAGAAGGCGGGGTAGGTGAAGGACCTCGCACCACTACGTTTGCGAAACGCATTCGCTCCGCCGCCACACTCGCCACCGGCTCAATCTTCGCAATCGACTTGCGCGCATCCTCCTCCGCTACTCGCAAGTCATATTGTGTCTGCAAATTCAGCCAGAATTGCGCTGACGTGCCGAGATAGCGACCAAGGCGCAAGGCAGTGTCTGCCGTCACAGAGGTTTCTTCCCGAACCAGCCTTTCGATGCGTGTGCGTGGCACGCCGCAGGTGCTGACCTTCGCCCCTCCGGGGCGATGGAGCGAAAGCAATGACGCCCACGGGTTCGCTGCGCTTCACCCGTGGCTACAAACTGCAGCCCCTTCGGGGCTTGCTGCGATCTGTTTGGTTGCTTGCGCGTGAGAGCCGTTACTGATGCAAGGCGCTATCTGATCATCTGGCACACATGGTCCTGCAATATGGACGGCCCCGCAAGGGCCACGCGATATAGCCACGGGTGAAGCGCAGCGAAACCCGTGGACGTTTTCTTAAAGTGATCTGCCCCGGCGGGGCAGAGGGATTTTACAAGCTCGGTAGCCATTGAGGAGAGATGGGTTAGCGCTCCATCAATCCCCTCGCTCAGTCAGTGGAATTGTGCAGCTACCGATCTACCATCGGCCGCCGCGGCGCACCAATCCGACCACGAGCAAAAGCACTACAGCGCCAAGGGTCGCGGTTACAATTGAACTCAGGAGGCCTGTGCCTACATGCACGCCGAGGCGCGGCAACATCCAGTTTCCTATCAATGCACCGATAACGCCAATGCCGATATCTGCGATCAGCCCGAAGCCAAAGCCCCGCACGATCTGACCTGCGAGCCAGCCCGCGATTGCGCCGACCAGAAGTATTATGAGTAAGCTTTCACCGGACATATCGACCTCACTTGCTGATAGCAACCTGATGAATTGCGGCAATGAGGGTCTGGAGAGATCCTTGCTTGTTGATATTATAGGAGTTTCATACGCAAAAAAGTTCGCTTGATAATATCAGACGGGACTTAAACCAAGCTGCACGATGAGTTTGAGATGGTGCAGAGCGATGGGATATTCAATAGCGGGCGCAAATATTTGGACGATACCTCCGGTTCAGCGCAACAGCTTCTTCACCCAGCTGGTCAAAGCTGCCACTGCAATGGCGCAGGCGCTGATGATGGCTGCAAAAACGAATAGGCTGGCGAACGTCAATATCAAGACGATGGCAATGGCGAGGATGATTGTGATCCAGAGCACAAGCTTGAAGCCGCCGATGCGCTTGATGCGGATTGAGGCGCTTTCGCCGTTGCGCAGGTCAAAGAAGATGCCGCCTGGCATTCGGCCCTGAAAGCCGGAAGGCCCGGAGCGTCCTTCACCGGAGCATCCTTCGCCAAGTCGTCTTTCACCGGCACGAGACGGCGGGATGATTTCCGGCTCGATTACCGACCGTTCGTTTGCAGTCTCGCGTTCGCCTGACATTTCGGCCATCCCGGATTGGCCCTGCATCACACAGGCCGTTTTATAAGTAATCAGGCAGGGCGAAAGGTTCAATGTCAGCAGGTTTCAGGACCCCCATCAGCAGAATTGCTGCTTTCTTGTGCGATGCGTAATTTTTGTGCGATGCGTCATGGTTCCGCTTTAGCGCGCCCCGGAAATTGTTCGTTTGAGGCGGGTGAAATATATCATAATATACTGATAAATATATGTAAAATATGAATTTGTCTATTTGGCATGCAGGTTGCTTCAAATTTCCCTCCAGTGCGGGAAGCGGCGGGTTGCCGGTGGATAGAGGCCTATGAGCGAAGATTTCAATCCCGAGCAGAAGCGTTGGCTGGAAGGTTTCCTGTCTGGCGCGGCCGCAGTTCAGGCTGCGCGCAAGGGTGGGGCTGCAGCGCCAGCCGCTGCGACAGCGCCGTCCTCCGGCCCGGATATGGCGGGAGTGCAGGCGCAGGATCGTATTACGGCGCTGGGTGGCAAGCTTGCTGACCAGGAAAAATGGAAGCGCA